>JASMJM010000144.1 GCA_030749725.1 Pseudomonadales bacterium
GCATAATGAAGTCCGGGTTACCCACCGCCACGCTCAAGCTCATCGGGAGATGAGCGTGACCGTGGATAACCCTCAAACCGAGAGCAGGGATCCACTTATCTTGGATAAATTCGTGTCCAGGAATACCGAACCACCTCTGACTTACAACTTCCTGGATTATTGAGGGCGTCAGGGCGATTCCTCTCTGCGATAAAGTGAAAATAGTGGGCACGACCGAAGCTGGGCGCCAGTTCACCGGCCTCGCGGAAATACTCCGCCGCCTTGAGAAGACCCCGTCGCGTCTGCTTCAGGAATTCTGGGTGGGGGAGAGCAGGGAAATCTGGTCGATACCGGCACGACGGTTACCATAATTCGTGAAAACTGAAGGGGTTGGAATTATCCCCGTCTGCAACCGAGTGCAGGATGCCGTTCATTCAGTGAGAAGGAGACTGAATACTCGGGCCTTTTCATTGCACCGCGACTCGCAGAGCCTTGAAATCAGTATGTCAGGTCGCTACGATTCAGTGAATGAAACTTGTAACCACTGCCATTTAGCCGGACAGTAGAAGATGTCAGACCAGCTAGAGGACCGATTCGACATTCGTGTCTATCATAGCGATCAATTACCCGAACAGGAATTGTCTCAAGTCCATCAGTTGTTCGGCAACATATATTGGGATGCCAATCACGATTACCTCGACAAGTCCCTGCGGACACTGAATCATGTCTCCACTGCTAGAAAGGACGGGACATTTGTGGGTTTCGCGCTCGGCGACTGCCTGCAGACCACGCTGCCCGGCATGCCTGACCTGCAGACTGTAACACTGGGCGGCATTGGCTGTATCGCCCCAGAGTATAGGCGTCAGCGATTGTTCGGCCACCTCGAACAACTGGCTACCGGCGCCAGTGGCGTACGGAAAGAGGGCACGCGTGCTCTCTCTTGTGGCCGCATGGCGCACCCGGCCAGCTTCCAATCGATGAGTCAGAATCCTTCCGTTGTGCCGAAATACAAAGTGCCAACAACAAAGTGGCAGAGGGAGATAGGTCTGCGTATTGCTGAACTCTACCAGGTTAATCTGGATCCCGAGACCTTTGTCGTCCAGGGAGATGGTACGCCAATCGGATATCCCAATATCAAGATCGATGTACCGGATTCCAGTTGGCGGATCTTCGAGAACGTCGATCGGGATAAGGGTGACTCTCTGCTTGGTATTGCCTGGTCGCCGGATTCACCGGCAGAGTGGTGAAGGAGCAGACCTATTACCACTATGTGAGCCAATAACCGAATCAAGTCACTCAATTCTTTGATATGAAGAGACGTAATTTCAAGATTGACGATTCAATTCAAGTCCTTGTGGACGATCAATTACAAGACCATGGTTCGTTCAATCCCGTCGATTTTCTGCTAACGAGCGGTCGATTGTCCTACAGCGCCTATGAAGCCTGGCGATATCGTAAGAAGGAATATCTTGATGAATTACTATCCGGTAGTGTTCCAGAAATCATCTCACAGCTTCAGCAGGCCTGTGATTACGCGGAGCATCTGGGGCTAGATCGGGTACACGCACAGGTAATGAGTTGGTCGCGACCAGACACTACTGAAACTCAAGCGCTTCGATGCAGCAGAAACAGCGAGCTTGAAGCATTGCTTTCAATTCAGTTCGAAGCGAAGACTAATCACCCTCAGCACGACTTGTTTGTCAATAACCCTGTTACTGTTCTGATCAACAACTTAGTCGTGTCTATCATCGGGCGAAACTCCATCGCTGCTGAAGGACATCTTAAGGACCTGTATATAAAAGCACCCGACCACAAAGACCTGCAAGGTTTCGAATTGCTCGTGCATAGTTTAGAGATGATGAAACAACCTGCGAAAGGGCAAATGTCTGAACTACAGGTAATCGAAGAGCACTTTGTTGATGCAGCCCAGAAACTTCTCGGCAATAAGTGGCGCGACTATATCAATAGCATCTGGCATTGGCTGGCAACCGCCACATTCCGCCGGTCGTATGATCCTAAACAGCCCAGACTGCATGGCAGTTATCTTCTGGCTCAGGCGGGTGATTGGTCAAGCGTACAACAGATCATAGAAGCAGAAGGAAACTACCTTGCCGTACCCGAAATTGGTTTCCGACTGGCACAAGCCCTGCATTTTCTCAATGAACGCTCTAGACAGATTGAAGTATGGTGCAGAATGTGTTGGGCATATCCAATTGAGACCGAAGATTACTTGTCATCAGAAAAAACAAGAGACAGTTTGATAAAACCGCTCTGGTTAAGCTATCTGGATATTGAAGACACTTTTGAGCTCTCAGAAGCACCTGAATGCAGTTTATTTCCTGCTTGGGTACTAATTCAGGAACCGGGGCTTATACACGTACTGCCACAGGACATGCTGCAGGGCGACCAGGAACATCAGGTGATATTTGAGTTGGCGCACAATCTCATCATGGCACGCATGAACGATGAGCCAGAAATCAAACATCGTAAAGCACTGGCAAAACGGCAAGCCACATTATTGAAGTATTACCTTCATCGAATCGATACTGGCTAGCTTTGTGAATATTCAGCCAGACAAACGTCATCATGCAAGAGAGCTTTTCGGTAATTACAGCGTTGCGGAGGTAAGTCCGTTGGCTGGCTATACGTTGAAACCCATTGAGCCACTATAGCCTGGCCCCTTATTCCCTTGACGGGTGGTGAGGAACCCCAAACACTTGTGATTAACACCCCAACAGGAGTACACGTGCGCGACTCAAAACCAGGTTCTGCAACAACGTCTTTCTCAGCGGATACAATCTCCATCGCCGATCGGTTCAGGGGGCCGCCACAATCAGGCAATGGCGGCTACGTCGCGGGAGTGGCAGCGTCCCTTTTGAATACTGATGCCGCCGTGGAGGTAACTCTGCGCTCACCGATTCCACTGGACAGTCCTATGGCCGTGCATCGCGATAGAGAAATCACCACCATCATGCACGGTGAAACCTTGATCGCCGAGATCTGTGAAGCAGAATTGGATCTTGATATTCCCGAACCGCCGGATTGGGAATCGACAGCGACCGCACAACCACAATCACCTTCTTTGCGGCCAGGACTCAATCCCATGATGCCGACCGGGACAGGTTTTCATCCGATCTGTTTCTGTTGCGGCGCTGACCACGAAGATGGTCTCAAGGTCTATGCTGCGCCTGTGCTGGCTGGAGAACAGGTTGCTGCCATCTGGCACAGCAAAGCCGAGTGGGGTGAGTCTGACGGCTGCCTGCCGGATTCCTTTTTGTGGGCCGCCCTGGATTGTCCTGGTCAATTTGCGTTCATGGCCGCAGATATCATGACAGGTATGCTCGGCAGAATGACAGGACAAGTTAAGCAGCGCGTCCAAGCCGATCAGCAGTACCTTGTTACCGGCTGGCGGATGGGCATAGACGGCAAGAAACACTATGCCGGCACTGCCATCTTCGATCGCGATGAAAATCTGTTAGCTGCTGCAAAAAGCGTGTGGATCGGAACCAGGCCTCTGCGGGTCTAGTTGTCCCCAAATCTCCAGAAACTTAAACATCGCATCAATCCGTGGCTGCTAGGAGAAAACAACCACAGACACAAGTGCGGACACGCATACAACGCTCCGGTAGAATAGTCTTCTGAATCAATAAACATGAACATACATAAGAGCCGGATTAGCAGGGCAATCATGTCCGACTCGCACCCTTTGCCTCAGGCATTAGATGTCAAAGGAGAAGACAAATGAATATTCAGTTAACCGAGACAAAAGCAGGTTTGGCGTTGGTTCTCTTGGGTCTTACTTTCGGAGTCGTGCTGGGAATCTGTTTTGGTGTAAACGAAGACTTTTTCAAAGATTTCATAGCTCAAGGTATTGCGGCTAACCCTGACGTTCACGATGCGAAAAGCCCGGATAAGATCTGGCGATATGCGCAACGGGCACACTTTCACGCTACGGGTATAGCTGCGTTCTCGATTGGCCTGGTGTTACTCGTTGCAGCTTCGAGCCTGAACCGGCAGCTTAAGAAGATCACGTCTACACTGATCGGCCTTGGTTTCCTGTATCCATTCGCCTGGCTATCGATGTTCTTTCTCGCACCATCGCTCGGCCGTGATGAGGCCCATTCGCATATCCTAACGGAGCTATTCACCTACACCGGCATAGCCTGTCTCATTGTCGGACTCTTGATATTGGTAGCCAATCTGTACTTTGGCGTCCTACATGATGAGGGCGAAACCTAGCGTCGTGGGGACGACTCAGGGAACTGCAAACTGCACATTTGGCGACGAAGGAGGGAGTGCCGGAGCCTGATTCAGTCGGTTGATGACTTCCAGCAGGGCCTCCTGCATATCGGTGCCAATCTGGTAGTTGAGACGGACCTGTCCGGAACCCCTGGAGGTCCTTGAGATGACGCTTTCCAGGCCGGAATTGTTCCGTCACATCTCCTCCTGGGGCTGTACGATGGCCTCTTCCAGCTCTTCCGGCGCAGCAGCTCGCCAGTTGTTGTAGATGGCTATCTGGGGTTGGGATACATTGGGCAGCAACTGCAGTGGCAGCTTGCTCAGACTGAGCCGGCCAAACAGCAGAATCAGACCTACCACGACCGCTACGGCAGCGCCATAGCGAATGGACAACTTGGTAATACTCATTTCTTTCACCGCTTATGGACCTTCTAAAGTGTGGACCTTTGTGATCTCCATTTCAGCTCAGATGAGATAACATGAGCGGTCAATGCGCCGAGTTGCGTGATCGTCAGCATATAGACGCCGTTCAGCACCAATTGGTTTGACCAGTCCTGAATCGGTTTCGCATAATGCGGGACGAAGACGCACCGGCAAGATGTCCGACTGTACAAGGCCTGGGTTCGCAGCCAAGGGATCAAGTGGGAATGCAACAACTAGGGAAGCGAGTGTAGAAGCGATGCATCTTGTCATGTTCGATGTCGATGGCACTCTGACGGCATCCCACCAGTACGACAGCGAATGCTATATAGCAGCCATCAAGGATGTGTTGTGCATCGAGCAGGTGGACATGCAATGGATCAGCTATCAGCACGCGACCGACACCTATATAGCGATCGAGATATTCAGCAGCGCGGTAGGCAGAGAACCGAGCCAGCAGGAGTTGAATCAGGTACTGGACCGTTTCATGTTTCATCTGCAGAGAACACACGCCGAACAGAGAGACCTTTACCGGGAGATCCCGGGTGCCAGGCGACTGTTGCGATCGATTGCGGCCGATTCCCGTTATGCCATTGCCATCGCCACCGGTGGCTGGAACTCACCAGCCCGTTACAAGCTGCTATGCAGCGGTTTTGAGATCGACGAGATTCCCATGGCCAGCAGCGACGATTCCCACGTGCGGGAAGAGATCATGAAGATGGCCGAGAATCGTTCTCTCAGCCACTATGGCGTATCGCATTTCGATTCAGTCGTCTACGTGGGTGATGCGGTCTGGGATACCCGCGCATCCGCCAATCTCGGTTACTCCTTTATCGGTGTCGGCAGTAACCTCGAGTCTCTGCAAGGGGCAGGCGCCGTCCATCTTTTGCGAGACTATGGGGAACCGGCTGTCTTCGTCGAAATGTTGGAGTGGATCACGGGCAACGAATCCGATAGTTCTGCCTTTACCCATCCCGATCCGCATATTGCGTGACGGGCAGTTCACATCTCATGATCTGCTTACTGCTCGATGGATTTGCCACGGTGCGGAAATTCGCCTTCCCAAAAGCGGCGGGCAAGCCCATGAATATGGAAACAGGTGGCAGCCTGCCTTCGTTGCGGTCACAGGTCGGATAGGCCTCGACAATATTGCCTCCCATCTGCTGCACGTGAGCCTTGGCGGCTTCGATCAATTGCAGCATCAACCCCTTCCCCTGGTGCAGCTTTGCCACATAGAGACAGGTAATCGACCAAACCGGCTGATTATCCATGGGCTTCAGAACAGGGGAACGATTCAGCGAGGCATACTGCGCGCGGGGCGCCACCGCACACCATCCAATTGGTTTTTTACCGTGATAGGCAAGAATTCCCGGAACGAGACCATCGGTGACGATCTTCTTGAACGCTTTCCTGTTGCCACTTGACCCGTTCGCAGCAAACTGCTTTCGCGTGAGCCGCCACCACATGCACCAGCAACCGGCGTAGACGCCGTTTTTGCCAAACAGTTCTTCCAGGTCATCCCAACGATCGACTGAGAGGGGTGCAAAATGAATCATACTGGCTCTCTCGTCCCGGCCTCCGATGCGAAGAGTTGAGTTTTGGGACCGCGTCCGGCGACCGTTTCAATTCTGTCGCGTGACGATGCTACACCATGGGGTGCTTCAAGTATAATGGCAGCACCGTTTAACACCCCGGGCTAAGAGGAGACCGCCATTGGATATTCTGCAAAACATGGCACGTATCATTAAGAAGGAGGCGGAGGCGATTCAAGGCATTCAGGTTACCCCCGATTTTGAAAGAGCAGTGCGCACGCTACAGGCTTGTGACGGCAAGGTGGTGACCACGGGCATCGGCAAGGCTGGATATATCGCTCGTAAGTTCGCTGCCACGCTCTCATCTACCGGCACACCGTCCGTCTTTATTCACCCGGCTGAAGCGGGCCACGGTGACCTGGGTGTGCTGGACGAGCAGGACTGCATCGTCGCCTTTTCCACCAGCGGCAAATCCACAGAAGTGATCGAAATGCTGGAGATCAGTAGACATCTGGGCGTCGACAAAGTCATCGGGATCACCTCCCATACGGATTCAAAGCTGCGCGAACTAAGCCAGATCATTCTGGATATGGGACCTGATATCGAAGAGCCTTGTCCACTCAAATTGACCCCCAGTGCCACCATCGCCGTGATGCTCGCCATTAGCGACGCTATCGCGCTTACCCTGCTGGAGCTGAATGGGTTGACTAAGGAAGACTGGGGTATGCGACACCACAAAGGGTATCTGGGTCAGATTGCACGCACTAATGCATCCAAGGATTAGCGGTATGTATAATGGAATCCGTTAGCATGACCAAAAACCTTCCCATGAGCCACGCTTTGGACCCGGCAAGAATCGCCGAGAGATACCGCCGTGAAGTTCGTGAAGAGATCCGGTTGCTCGACAAGCCGCCTAAGGTGATTCTATTTCTCACCACCGACAATCCCGATTCGACCACCTATGCACAATATACGCAGCATGCCTGTGAAGATGTGGGTATCGACTACGAACTGCGGCGCGTAGCCAGGCTGGATCTGGAAGAGGCCATCCTGGCTGCCAACCAGGACGCTTCGATTCACGGCATCTTCAACTATTGGCCGGTATTCAACAACGAACAGGATGGTTACCTGCGCAATCAGGTGGACTTCAAGAAGGACATCGAAGGGCTCTGCCTCTATTGGACGCGCAAGCTCTATTCGAACGATCGCATGGCGGGCGACAACAAGAAGGCGATTTTGCCGTGCACACCCCTGGCGGTTTTGAAGCTCTTGACCGAGGCAGGCGTCTATCGAACCGATATCGAAAGGCCCATCGAGGGCAAGAATATCTGTATATTCAATCGCAGCGAAATTGTCGGCAGGCCGCTTGCCATGATGCTGAGCAATGATGGTGCGACGGTGGTTTCTATCGATATCAACGGACCACTGCAGTTTGTCGATGCGAAACCAGCGGAGATCGACATCTCCCGTGCTGAAGCGTTGAGTCAGGCAGATATCGTCATCACCGGCGTACCCTCTGCCGATTTTGTCAAGATCAGCAACGCCGAAATCAAGCCGGATACCATCTGCCTCAACTTCTCATCCAGAGCCAACTTCGAAGCGAATGTGGCTACATCCGAAAGACTCTTTATTCCCAGAGTGGGGCCGGTGACCGTGGCTATGTGCATGCGCAACAGCCTGCGGTTGTACAAGAATTTTCACCAGAGTTGAACGACCTTTGCCGCAGCTAAACGATCTTTCCATCAGCGAATATATCACTTCCCTGGCAAGTTCTGCCGCCACGCCAGGGGGTGGTGCAGCTGCCGGATTGACCGCTGCCCAGGCGGCTGCACTGCTCGAAATGGTCTGCAATCTCACCAACCGGGATACATTCCCCACCGTCGCCGATCAGATAAGCGTGACCAACCATGCCTGTAAATCGATCCGAGAGGATCTGCTGGATTTGACTGCCAGGGATGCGCAGGCTTTTGACCAATTGATGGCCTGCTATCAGCTGCCCCGCAGCACTCAGGAGGAAGTGGACAGCCGCACGGCACGGCTGCAGCAGGCGCTGCGGGCCGCCGCCGGAGTCCCCCTCGAAGTCATGCGGGAAACCGTCAAACTGGCAATCCATGCGGCCCTGCTGGTGGAGATCGGTAATCCCAATCTCATCACCGATGTCGGTGTGGCGATCCACCTGATGGAAGCCGCACTCTCAAGTGCCAGGCTGAACGTGCTGATCAATGCCCGCCTGATCACCGACAGTGATTTTGCAGTAGGCTGCAAGTCGGAGACGATCGAAATACTGAAACGCTTTACAGCTCAGAAAAACGGCTGCTTGGCACCGGTTGAGGAAAAGCTACACACATAGCCACGCAGTTGAGCAAGAGCTGAACACGTGGCCACGCGGTTGCGGAAAAGCTGCATACATAGCCACGCGGATCAACCCACTGAAGCAGCCATGATACGGCTGATCTGGCACAGCGCCCGGCCACTCTCCCGATGCCACTCTTCGAATGCATCCTGCACGGCTTGCAGGTCCTTCAAGCTGGTGGGTTGTTTCGACACGACGCCCTGCTGAATCAGCACTTTGACCACGTCGTCGGAGAACATGTAAGTATCCTTGCCCATGAAGCGCAGGAAATACTGGCAGGTATGACCCCCCAGCCGCTTGCCTCTCTTTTTCAATAATGTAAAGAGACCTGGCATATCGTCTCGCGGCCAGTCGGCGATAAACGCACCGAAACTGCCGTGCTGAGCCTGACCTCCAGGACGAACTGTGCATTGGCCCGCACCGATTCGATCTTCCGATAGTTGCGCACGATGCTCGCGTCGTCGGCGAGTTGCTCCAGATCCTCATCCGACATCATGGCGTTGACCTTCGGATTGAACCGTTTGAAGGCACGCTCAAAATCGGGCCACTTATTCTCGATGATCTTCCAGACAAATCCCGCCCGAAAGATGCATTTAGTCATCTCAGACAGGTAACGATCGTCGCTTGTGTCCGACAGCTCCCGTTCCGATCTGGGGTGGGGAAGCAGCCGTTCCAGTTGCTCCGGGCCACCCTTGATGCTGACCGCCCGGTCGTAGATTACATTGAATTCTTCCACCGGTTGCTGTTCTCCCAGCGCCGCAAATCGACGCGCGATCCTGCATGAGACCAGACCGTTACCACAAGTCAGATCTTCCGCGGCACCGTGACCGGTGCGAGCGGTTTCTGTTTCGGCCTGATCATATTAGAATCATTTATGCTTGTCTGCTCAAACAAACTCCCATTGGGATTGTCAAAGCACCATCCATACAAGCCGGAGCATATGAATGAAATTCATCGCAACCGCGACCGGACTGATGCTATTGGTTGCAGGACTCTGCAGTTGTGCCGGCCCCACGCCGAATAGCAAACCGGCCGAGTCCAGGGCGCTCATCAGTCAAATGGAGAACAGCATTGCCAACAAGCTGTTCGACGACGCCTTCAATGAACTGCTTGATCGCAGCCCCCAGCAACAGAGCTACCTCGGGTTCAGAGACAAGTACGACCAGTGGGATGACATATCTGATGACTATGCCAGAGAAACCCAGCAGATCGTCGAGCGTCAGTGGCGCGAAATTCAAAGGAGTGTGGATTACGAGCGTCTGGACGAAGATACAAAACTGAGTTACCAGCTGTTCGAATACAACACCAGACTGCGGCAGCAGGCATTTCGATATCGTTTCCACAACTATCCGGTCGATCAGATGAACGGCATGCAGTCTGCGGTGCCTGCTTTTCTGATCAACATCCATCCGTCCCAATCCGACGAGGATATGGAAGCGTACGTGACGAGGCTAACGGGCGTCGAGGCCCTCTTCGAGCAACTGATCGTCAACCTGAAAATGCGTGCAGAAAAAGGCGTGGTGATACCGCTGTTCGTCTTTCACCACGTGATCAGCGACAGCCAAAACATAATCAGCGGCAAACCCTTTAGCGATTCTAACGAGGACAGTACGTTGCTGGCCGACTTCAAGGAAAAGGTGAATCGTCTTGAAATCAACGCAAACAGTAAATCTGAATTGATCGACAAGGCTGAGGTGGCTCTGCTGGAATCGGTCCAACCAGCCTATGAGAAGCTGATCGAATACCTGGCGGAGTTGGAGCGTCAGGCCGGCAGCGATGACGGCGCGTGGAAATTCCCCGATGGGGAGGCATTTTATTCTCAGGCACTACAGCATACGACGACAACCGAACTGAACCCCTCGCAGGTCCACCAGATTGGCGTCGACGAGGTACAGCGAATCCACCGAGAGATGCGCACCATCTTGAAGCTGCTCGAATTCGATGGTGACCTGCAGGACTTCTTCCACTATGTACGCACAGATTCCCAGTTCTACTTCAGCAATACGCCCGCAGGTAAGCAGTCGTATCTGTCCATGGCAGTGGACATCATCGCCACCATGCAGGAGAGGCTGGATGACTTGTTCCTGCGACAACCCAACGCGGATCTGATCATCAAAGCGGTGGAACCGTTTCGTGAAAAGTCTGCCGGTAAGGCTTTCTACAATCGGCCGGCGGCGGATGGATCGCGACCGGGAATATTCTACGCCAATCTGTATGACACAAGAGATATGCCCAAGTATGAACTGGAAGCTCTGGCGCACCACGAAGGCATTCCGGGTCACCATATGCAGATCTCCGTCGCCACCGAACTGACCGGCATCCCCAAGTTCCGGAAGTTTGGGCGCTTCACCGCCTATACGGAAGGGTGGGCTCTCTACATGGAATATGTTCCCAAGGAACTGGGCTTCTACGCCGATCCCTATGCGGATTTCGGCCGTCTTGCCCTGGAGCTTTGGCGTGCTTGCCGACTGGTCGTGGATACCGGCATTCACTGGCAGCGCTGGACCAGGGAGCAAGCGATTCAGTATCTGGATGACAACACACCCAGCCCCCACAATCAGAACGTCAAGGCGATCGAACGGTATATCGTCATGCCCTCCCAGGCTACCGCTTACAAGATTGGCATGTTGAAATTCCTGGCCCTGCGGGAACGCAGCATGGAGCAACTTGGTGATCGCTTCGACATTCGCGAATACCATGATGTGGTGCTGCGCAGCGGTCCACTGCCACTCACTATGCTGGAAGAGGTGGTGGACCGGTGGCTGGCATCGAAGCGGTTGTAAGACGATCTGTCTGCCCAGCCCTAATTGTCATGCCGCGGCTTTCCAGAGAAGGATTCCACAGTTAGAATTCCACAGTCGCCAAAAGGAAAAGAAACATGTACATTAGGCTGTTGCGATTCGCTCTCGGCCTCTGTTACAGATCGATGCTCAACGGCTGAACATCATCCCACTTGAAGTAGAAGAGAGAATCCAGCCGCGCCGCGCAGGCCGGGCCGCGCAGGCCGCGTAGGCGGCCCCATACCAGCACCCCCAACCAAGATCGAGGATTAAGACATGAGAAAGACTTCAGGGCACTGGATAGGCAACTATCTGCGGGGACGCGGTATTGACTCTCTGTTTACACTCACGGGCGGGCATTTGTTCCCCATCCTGGATGGCTGTGTGGAAAATGACATCCGCGTGGTGGATACCCGACACGAACAGGCCGCCGCCTTTGCCGCTGAGGGCTGGGCACTTAGAACTGGTAAGCCGGGCGCCTACGCCGCCACCGCGGGACCAGGATTTGTCAATGCAGTGGCGGGCCTTGCCCACGCGTCCATCACCCTCAGCCCCACCCTCTGTCTGGCCGGTGCCAGAGCCATCAACGATGACGACAAAGGCGCGCCGCAGGAATTGGAACAGACCCGGGTAGCTGAAATATACGCCCGTTACGCCAAGACGGTTCGTCAGACCGACCGGATCCCTCAGTATCTGGAAATGGCGTTCCAGCAGATGCGCGGACCAACGCCGGGCCCAGCATTCCTGGAAATCCCCATGAACGTACTGTGGCAACCGGTGAGCGACGAGGTGGCAGAGACCTATCAGCCTCAAGATATTCCACGCTCAGCCGGCAACCCGGAAGATATCGAACGTGCAGAGGCCATGATCAGAGCTGCTGAGCACCCGGTTGTCGTGGTCGGTGGCGGCGGATTCTGGTCCGGCGCCGGGGATGCCCTGGCCGCATTTGCAGAGCAGACCAAACTTCCTGTCTTTACGCGTAATTCGGCACGTGGCCTGTTACCCGACGAACACCCGCAATGCTACGGCGGCTCGCCTGGTATGGGCGTTTTCAAAGCGGACCTCGTGCTGATCATCGGCACACGCATGAATTCCACCTTCTACTACGGCAAATTCAACGACAATACCAAGGTGATCCAGGTGGACTGCAACAGCGCAGCGATGGCCGACAACCGCACCATCGATCTGGGGATTTGCGGTGATGCGAAACTGGTCCTGCAACAGCTGACGGCCGCCCTCGATGGTTTCAGTGCTCCTGCGGATTGGATCGCCACCCTGGATGCTGCGGTTAGCGCCCGCCAGGAGAAATTCGCGGCAGGTTATCAGTCAAGCCAGACACCGATCCATCCGATGCGACTGTTACACGAACTCAACCAGTTCGCCGATGAGAACACCACTTTCACCGTCGACGGCGGTGATATAGGCGTTGAAGCCGCACGTCATCTGATCGCCAATCATCCCGGATCGCAACTCTCCAATGCCAGTATTCTGGGGTCTTTGGGACCTGGGATTCCCTTCGCCATAGGTGCCAAGGTTGCCGCACCGAATGACAAGGTCATCTGCATAACAGGCGACGGTGCCTTCGGTTTCGGTGCCATGGAGATGGACACGGCGGTTCGATTGGATCTTCCCATTATCGTCGTGGTCGGTAACAACCAGGCTTGGGGAATGGTCGAACGTGACTACGGCAAGTTGTTCGGTGAGAATCGGGTCGTAGCTGCCGAGCTCGGGGACAGACCCTACGACAAGATGGTCGAAGGTCTGGGTGGCTACGGGGAACGGGTGGAAGATCCCGATGAGATCGGTCCTGCCCTGCAACGCGCCTACGACAGTGGCAAGCCTGCCTGCATCAATGTGATGATGGCGCGACACAGCCAGCTGTGATTAGTGATTGGGGATTTTAGACCGGCAATTCAGTTGAAGGTATGATCTTCTGACGGGGTAATTCTCTCAGGAATCGAGTGCGCAGCCGCTGCCACCACAGCAGGTATCGGGATTACAGCCAACCGGTTGGTTGTTCTTCAGCACTGAGTTCCTGACTACGTTACCCCCGTTGGCAAGGCGGGTGACGGGCGTGAACGTGTCGGTATGACCGGGTTCGATGCCCGCCAGGTCACACAGCTCTCCCCAGGTTTCCACGCGATGACTCATGCCGTGGTGAACTTCCACTACTCTGTCATTCTCTCCACAGCGATAATCGTACGTCGGCATCTCACTCTCCGGATAGATTCGATTCAGATGTATTATAACCACCATTCTCGACTATTGGGAGAGCATCATCTTGAAGTGGGCTTTCGCCACATGCCGGCTGGTGGGTAAAGTGTCAACCGCGGGAGCAACCTGAGGATGCCGAACTTTTTCGCTGTTACCTTTCGAGGAGTGGAGAAGATATCTGCAGACGAAATCGTTCGCTTGACGGGTACTTCGATCAAACATCAGATCTATCGGCAGGTGCACTTCGATGTGCACGCCAATTTCAGGTCACTGCTTGACCTGCGTACAGTCGATGATCTGTTTGTGTCCGTTGCCCACTGGCAACCTGTCACGAGGCAGCGCGCCAGTCTGGATCTGATTGCCAACAAAGCCGCCGGCATGCCGCTGGACGGACCCATGGCTGTCATCGGTCAAGTCAGGCACCTACCTGCTTCACCCCTCTTTTCCGTAACCGCTAATTTTGTCGGCAAGCGCAATTACACCAGTGTCGAAGTGAAACAGCGTGTCGGCCAGGCCATCGCAGGGACCAGGAAGTGGCAATATACCGAGGACGATCGCGTTGCCGACCTGAATGTCCGTTTATTCATAGAGGGAGACGCGGCTGAGGTAGGTGTTCGACTGGCGAAAAAACCCCTGCACAACCGCGACTATGCCGGCGCCGACTATCCAGGCAGCTTGAAGCCACCTCTGGCAGCGGCCTTGGTCCAGCTTGCAGAACCCCGAGCGGGTCAGGTCCTGCTGGATCCATTCAGCGGTAGTGGCACGATTCTGCTGGAATCCCTGCCTTTTGGTGTGCAGATCGTTGGGGGTGACGTCAGTGCTCGCGCTATTGAGGCGTGTCGAAATCGCGGCCTTGATGTCAGGCAGTGGGATGCCCGATCGTTGCCCCTCAAGGATGCAAGCATCGATCGAATCGTCAGCAATCTCCCTTGGGGCGATCAATCCGCCATCGAAACAGGCAGTGTCGGTTTCTATGCTGATATCTGCAGGGAAATGGAACGGGTACTGACGCCAACAGGTAAAATAGTGCTGCTAACCACTCTGGGGGAGCAGGTACAATTCAGCTCATTACGGCAAGAGATTGACAGTGAGATCAGTCTGTTCGGGAAACGACCTGCCGTGTTGAAATTCAGCTAGTCTCTAAACCCAGACGCTAAAGGAATCAGACTATGCCGGACATGTTGGTCAAGTTATACGAACTGCCCCCTTTGCAGACTGTGCGGGCGGATGGCATTTCCATCAGAGCAGCCCTGGCACCGGAGAAACGCTTGGTCGTATCGTGGGTTCGCAGGTACTTTGGTGATGGCTGGGCCAGCGAAACGGATGTCACCTTTTCCAGGACACCCGTCACCTGCATAATCGCTGTAGAGGGGCAGGAGATCCTGGGTTTCGCCTGTTACGATGCCATCAAGCCAAACTTCTTCGGCCCGACCGGTGTCGATGAGCAGCATCGGGGCAAGGGTATCGGCCTGTCACTCCTCCTCTCTACACTGCATGCACAACGTGCTCAGGGATATGGCTATAGCATAATCGGTGGTGTCGGCCCCGCAGAATTCTACCGTAAGGCGGTGGGTGCAATCGTGATCGAGGGCTCGGATCCAGGAGTGTACCGCGGCATGTTACATGAAACTCCAGACGATCACTGATCCGCGATCTCAGTACTAACAATTTTGGCCGGCCGATAGAGAACCCACGTTCAGGGCATGGCGGCAATCGCACCATCTTTCAGCAGTATTCGTAATGCTTCCCGTTTGCTCAGTGGACTCATTCGATCCCTGTGCTGATGGACAAAGTCTATCACCGTTTCAGGTTCAGTCTTGGCATGCTGCCGCAGAGCCCATCCGATCGCCTTGCGAATAAAGAACTCCTCATCATTCAGGTTGAGTTCGATATTGTTAAGCAGCAATTGAACATCTGTTCGATCCTTCGCATTCAATTGGCAGATGATGGAAGCGCGCCGTTTCCACATGTCACCGGACCTGGCCCAGTCACTCATGTGTGTCTTCATCTCCCGAGGGTAACGAAGTAGTAACTCCCCCAAACGACTGGAGATATCATCGACGAAATCCCACCAGGCACCCGTGACGATCATCTCCTCGAACATGGCAAGGGCCTGCAGAGTCCGGTAGGGCCGATAGGCTTTCGCTGCTGCGAGAGCCAAGGCAACATAACGCTCTTCCCGATATACCGCCTCGCGCCACAGTGCCAGGATGGTGTCACGCCAGGAGTCAAATCCATCCAGTGGGTGCTTCCTGAACGTAGCCGTGCATATTATCTTAACCGCTGGAGATTGCACCCCCCGGTACGGCATTGCCGACTTCATGTAGCGCTGCATCTGAGGTGCCTTGACCTCATCTGCATTTGCTTCGAGGGCCTCTCGGATCTCTGCTATCAGTAGGGATGCTGACATGGAATTCAACCTGTACGGCGGAAGCGATCAGCTCCCTTCTTTCCAGACCTGTCGATCCGGCCGACCGCCTTTATAGAAGGTTGACACGACCTCTTCGACCGTGAGTTCGAACAGCAGATGACGCTCCGCAGGTCTGAAACTGCACACGTCTTCCGCCTGCATCCTCATCTGCGCATCATCGATCAGTCGCGCAACGCCGGATATCTGAAACTCGCCACTGCTTCCGGAGCTGTCGCTCATGCTGCAATGCAGGCAGTAAAGTCCGTTGTTCTTTAGATCGTGCACCTTGCGGGACGCGGGTTCCACGAACAGAAAACAGTGCCCTTCACCAATGATGGGAGTGACGGGATGCGTCTTGGGGCTACCGTCCCTCCTGACGGTGGCCAGGTAAGCCACCTTGCCGTCGATCCGATCCTTCCCGAAAGCGGCCATTGCCGGCTCGGCCGATTCGAAATCACCCCACGAAACAGCCATACGCCTTGTTTCTCCTGAAGCCCTTTGACTGAAATACTTTACCATTGACGCATGCTACTGCCCATACCGTTTGCCTCCTGCTTGTAGATATTCGACCTCGTCAGGGGTCGACTCCCTGCGTAGCACCTGGTTGCGGTGAGGAAATCGGCCAAAACGTTCAATCACGTCACGATGTTCGATCGCGCCACGGTGAAAGCCTTTAACGGTCCTGCGCAGCTCTGCTGGAGTCTCATCCAGCAGAGCTGCAAACAGTTCAACCACGGTTGATTGCCGTTCAATCCGTTCCGAGTGGTGCAGTGGAAGATAATAAAAGCACCTTTCCACAATCCCCAGACTCGACTCATCTCCATCTTTCAGGCCCCTCAGAACCAACTCCTGTGCCAACTGATCCTGACTGAAGGCTTCTGCAGAACCGCGATGGATATTCCTGGAAAATTGATCCAGCAGGATAATCGAAGCCAGCCGGCCTCTAGGCAGCTCTTGCCAGTCGGCCAATTCGCCGTGCATGCATTCTATGAGGCGGGCCAAAAATCGGGTGCGGATTTCCCGGTCCAAATTCCTGTTACCGGCAAACCAGATGCTGCTTTTCTCTCTGACGGTTTCGTGGTTATCGGGCGTTTCACCCAACCAGAAAGTCAATATCTCCTCATAGCCATCTGTCATGCCATCGGCTCCCTTCAGTTCTTCCGTGGTGGCGCTGCAGTCCATTGTATTGGTTACTGACTCTGCAACATGAAATAATAGGAGCCATCAAACAGTGGAGCAGGGATATGGTAAACAAGAAGGCACGCCATCTAGTAGAGGAGTTGGAATCTCAATTCTCCTCTCTTCAAGGGAAAATTGGCAAGGCAAAAGACACTTATATCGCCAATCACCAGAAGGACTACGACAGGGCGCGGAGAAGTGTTGAAATCTCACGCAAGCGACTGAATTCGGCTCGAAAAAGTGCGGCCGGCGCAGCGGAAAAATTCAGCAGGACCGGCTCCCTGGCATCCCAGTACCAACTGAAGAAGGCACGGGCGGCCGCTGTGTTGCTGGGCGAATCACTCATGGAAGCCAAGGAGATCATGTCGACAGCCAAGGAGAAGCTCAGCTCTGCCAGACCTTTTGAAAAGAAGCTGGCAGCACGGGCGAAAGCGCTGGCCGTTTTCGAAAAGGAGTGGGATAAAAAGCAGAAGCTGGCAGAGAAGGCCAAAGCGAAGAGAGCAGCCGATCGCAAAAAGGCCGCCAAGAACAAGGCTAAAGCCGGTAAAAGCTGAAACGTACGACACGCATGTCAATATGTGGCGTTGACGGCACAGGTTCAGGATTGAGACCACACCCAAGGTTGGAAGCTTTTTAGATCGGTTGCCTGACCTGCGTGAAACTTGCGGGTCACCAAGCCCTGCAACTTCTCAAAGCTGCACAGGCGGCACCAAAACCATTGTCGATATTCACCACCACCAAACCGGGCGCACAACTGCTCAGTAATGCGTTGAGTGCAGTCTCACCATTGCGGGCAATGCCATAGCCGGTAGAGGTAGGAACCGCAATTACCAGTCCAGGTACCAGACCGGTCAGAATTGTTGGCAGAGCAGCATCCATTCCGGCGACACAGATCATCGCTGCCATACCCTTAATCTCCGGCAGCCTTTCCGTGAGACGCCAAAGTCCAGCCACCCCCACATCATTGATTTCGAGAATGTCTGCACCGTAGAACCTGATTGTCCTTATGGCTTCGCGTGCTACCGGCACGTCCGAACTTCCAGCGGTGATAACAGCAATATCTATCTTGTCACTCTTAAGCGTGTTCTGCTTATAGAATGCCGTTTGCGAAACCGGATCATAATCCAATATATCGGGAAATGTGTTCTCGACTTGGGAAAACTTGCCGGGCTGCAGACGCGTGAACAGAGTCGCACACTTTTTTTCAGTTACCTGCTGCAGGATCGTGTGCAGTTGCTCGATGCTCTTGTCAGTACACATCACCGCTTCGGTGAAGCCGGTACGGTTCTCTCTATCAAAATCAAGGTTAACTTCACTGATCAATTTGGACACTCTCTATCAAAAATGCGCTTCCCCGGCGATAGGGCTCAATGGATATGGCGTACGCTTCTTCAGCAAGTCCTTTGCCTTTGAATACTTCTCTCACCTTGTTTCTGATTTCTCGCGTATATTCCGCCCCATCATCCACCTGTTGGTCGGAATCCAGTTCGATGGCAATCTGGTCCTCTCGTATTCTGCATCGTACTGCGTTAAGGGGAAGTACCCCTGCCATGATTCGCCACACCGCGCGTTCCACCTCATCAACCACCGGCAGAAGCCTGTCGTCGATAGCGATGCCGGTGGTGATCCTGCTGGACAGGCACGGTGCGGCAGGCAATTCGGACAGATCGTCGAGACCGAGGTGGGCGGCGACGGCACGAACGGAATTCTTATCCATGCCGACCTCGACGAAGGGATGATGCACCTCAAACTCGCTGGCCGCCTTGAGCCCCGGTCGGTAATCACTCAGATCATCCAGATTGGTACCGGAGGCGATGGAGAGCTCGGTCGCTCCGTGAATGGTGTCATAAAGACAGCTCTTGCAGTAGTAGCAACGATCAACGGGGTTGCTGAGATAGGTTGGATCCTGCATCTCGCCGGCATCGATGACAGCCAAATGCCAGCCTTCACGGTCTGCATAGCGCTTTACCCGATCGGTGGCACTGACAGGTACCGCGGCGGACAGGGCATGAAACGCCTGATTCTGAGGGTTAACCCGGTGAGCTACATAGGCGAGCGTCATACTGTCGACGCCACCACTCACCGCGACGGCCACTGGACCCTGCTCTTCTAGCCTGCCTTGCAGTCTACTTAGATACTGCGCTGGCGAAAGCACCTCAGTCATGCCGTCGTTCCAACGCATCGGATTCGACGGCGGCGCGAATCCTGGTTCTTTCCAGTTGAGTGCGATCGGCCGAAGCGATGTCATCCGCTTCAGCTTTGACAGTCACCTCGCCGGACGGTCTTCTCGCAAGTTTCACCCTGAACTCACCCCCATCGTGCTGTACGGCTACCTCCTCTCTGGGAAGTATCACCCGATCGATGGTCTGTTTACGTAGACCCAGGGTGGTGGTTTGCTCAAAGCAGCATTGTATAACTTCATCGGCCTGATCAGGCTTCGCCAGAATCTGCACCTGTGCGGTCTGCCGCCCCTTCTTAGCCAACGCGGGACGCTGAATAATGTCGATCACGCCAGGATGCATACGAATGGTGTCCAGGCCATAAGCCAGTTCCTCTGCTGTCTGATCATCGATTTCAAACTGCAGCAATGTGACTCGATCCTCCAACCACTTCGGTGATACCGCCTCTTTGCTGTAGGTCAAGATACGCAGGACATTACTGATACCGGGAAATCGTCGCGTACCGAATCCAAATCCACTCTTATCCAGGGTGACCACCTTTTCATCTGCTGCTTGACGCGGATTGAGATATTTTAGTATCGCCGCACCGGTGGGTGTTATCCGTTCTCCTTCGAGGCCATCATCATGGAATTGAAAACCGGTAAGCAAAAGAGTTACCGCAGGGGCCGGTACCGGCAACCTGCCATGGGCACACTCCACTTGTCCGCGACCCAAAGGCAGCGCTGATACCGACCAGGATGCGTCTCCCATCTGATCGATCAGAAAAGCGGCGCAGACGATGTCCGCAATGGAATCCCAACTACCCACCTCGTGAAAGGCCACATCCTCTATGGGTATGCCATGGACGGATGCTTCCGCTGCCGCCAGGTGGTGGAATATCTCCTCGGCTATACGCCGCGCTCCCGGTTCCAGGGCGGAGTCTTCAAGTTGAGAGCGAATATCCCTGTAGTTCCTGTGGGGGTGATGTTCATCCGAACTGGAAACGGTGAAGTGGGTGCCACACAAGACGCCGTCGTTTTTCTCCGCCGTGTGCAGCTTCACGAGGTCTCCAAATCCAGCTAGATCCAATTGCTTTGGTAGTTGCGCGGCATATTGCGGCCAGCAATCCAACATTGCAGCGACGAACATGTCACCCGAAATGCCGCCCACAGGATCCAAATGGATATGCAGCGGTTTCGTTGTTTGATTGCTACGATTGCTCAATGCAATTACGTCCTGGCGTTTGCTTACGCCCCATCGGGCAGAAAGAAACTCATCTTAAAGAAATTCACCTCTTTTGTAACCTATAAACGCTGCAGTCCTGCTCTATTGTCCATGCTATGATGAGCCACCCTGATGCAGTTCAGATCAATAATAATTTTGGAACGGTATGATAGCTGCCTACCGGTGTGGCCTTTATTTAAGCAAGCATCCCCGCGCATGGATGGTTGCCGGCATGCTGTTAGCGTTACCTGTCATTTGCAGTGCCCACAATATTTCCGCGGACAACGCACGCTTCGTGGAAGGTATCGATGGGCCGGCCATCGCACCTTTCATGTACCTGGGTGCAAAACACATGGTGACCGGTTACGATCATCTGCTCTTTCTGCTCGGCGTTATATTTTTCCTTTATCGGGCCAGAGACATTCTGCTCTTTGTCACCCTCTTTACCCTGGGTCACAGCATCACGTTGATGACCGGCGTTCTACTTGAAGTGAATGTCAACGCCTATTTGATCGATGCGATTATTGGCATGTCCGTCGTCTACAAGGCATTTGAGAATATTGACGGCTTTCGGCAAGTGTTTGCCATTCAGTTCAATGCCAAGGTTGCCGTCTTTATCTTTGGCCTGTTTCACGGCCTGGGTCTGGCAACCAAACTGCAGGAGTTTGCTTTGTCGAGCGAGGGCCTGGTAACTAACATCGTCAGTTTCAACATAGGCGTGGAACTGGGTCAGGCAATCGCGTTGGCGTTTATTCTGTTGGTCCTGTTGCAGTGGCGTCAACGCGAGAGTTTCCAGAATCACGCATTCGTAACCAACACTTTCCTGATGACAGCGGGATTCGTACTCACGGGTTACCAACTAGCCGGATATATGTGGGTGTAAAACGAGATGGATAAAGAAGCTGGCAGAATTCTCAAAGCTGCTGTGGTAGCGATCGCCGCTGCAGCGTTAATTCTCATCACCCTCATATTGCCTGCAGAATTCGACTTTGATCCGCTGGGTACCGGCCAGGCGCTCGGCATATTGGGCTTGTCGGGATCTGCACCCAAAACCGTGTCCCAACAAGACACTAACTATCAAGAGGATGCCATTCAATTCATATTGCAGCCTTACGAATCCGTTGAATACAAGTACCGTTTGAAGAAAGACAGCAGTCTGATCTTCTCGTGGAAGGCATCTGGCGCAGTGACATTTGAGCTGCACGGCGAACCCGATGGTGGTCCCGAGGGATTCGCGGAAAGTTTCAGCATCGGCAAACGTGACTATGGAAACGGGACCTTTACGGCGCCATTCAGCGGAATTCACGGCTGGTTCTGGGAGAATCGAGGGACCGATGCAGTCACCATAGATCTGACAACGGCAGGTTTTTATAGCGCAGCTCTCAAATTTCGCGATGGCTTCGTCGATGAGAAATCACTCGACAACAGCACACAAGCGAACTAACTGATATGCTAAGGGGTGTTATTCTGTCAAAGGATCCCGTTTCTCGTCGCCTTGCATATATTGCGTATGGCACGATACGCAGACTCGATAGAGTTGGCCCCCCACCTCGAATAATGCATCTGCATCCTTGGCCTCTGCAGCCTTGGCGGCCCGCATGCCGACATCGATCAAACCCAATGCGATCTCCTGCCAGTCCTGATCATCTCGTGCTCTGCTGGGCATGAGGAGCAGGTTGCCGGTTTCTGCTACAACTACCGCGCTGTGTTGTACGGCAAGCCAGCCTTCATCTGTGGTCGGCGCCAATTCTTCAACGCCTTCTGCAGTAATGACACTGCCGGCTGAATCCCAAATATGATCAGCAGCCGGGTCCAACACCCATTGCATGGTGTGCTTGACATCCCCGGTCGTCTTGAACGGGATTGGCTTTGATTTCTCAGGCTGGGTACAACCACCCAACAAAAGGACAACAGTAAGAAAGCAAACTAAGCGCATCAATTACTTTAACGCTCTTTTGGATCACGACCATCCTCTGGCGCGCCGGTACCGGATGTGCCCATAAATATCTTGCTACCATCGGCAAACGTGATGTCACGACCATTTGCCCGATTGGATCGATCCTTGCTCTGGTATCCGTCTACGATGATAAGGGTTCCCGGAACAAGAGAGTTCTTGTTGATACCCCGTCGCAGAAGCGTATTGGGAGTTCCTCCTTCTACCGCCCAACTCTCCTTGGAGCCGTCGTCATTGGTGATTTCAAGATGAATCCAGGCGTGTGGATTTACCCATTCGACCTTTGTCACCGGTCCGCGCAGAATAAGCGGTCTGTTTGGGTCAAACTCAGCGCCAAAAGCATGATGTGCACTTAGTTGACCGGGCACACAAAGCGCCAAAGCAACACTTGCGAACAACGTGATCTGTTTCAAAGACATAATAGTTACCCCTAGATTGGTTTTGTTACTTGATTGGTCAAGCTACTCAACTCCCGCCGGCCTCAGCTTCAGCTTCCAGTAATCGGGCGCCTCGCAGGATATTACCGAGGGCGTAATTACCTTCGTGACAGGCGTATTCGTATACTGAATGCTCAGTTGCAGGCCATGGATACTCGCCGCTCCAGGGTTCCGCCCAGACGGTTGGATCTTCAACGGTAAAACTGTACAACAGCGTTTTGTCATCGGTGCGTTTGAATCGTTCCACCACATGGAGATTCTCAGAAGCCAGGCCCAATCCAGGACGACTTCCGAAATTGGTTGTATCGACGACCAGCGTATCTCCCTCCCAATGTCCGATTGAATCACCCATCCACCTGCGTATTTCCGTCGGCAGGTGCTGGCTATTTAGACGAATGATGCGTGCATCATGCACCATTTCCGTCAGAATCATTACATGATCGGGAGTCTGCACAATCCTTTTCACATTGTTGTACAAGACGGGCAGCATTGGCGGACCTGATGTGGAACCAAATCCCAACAGGCACCTTTCGCCCAAACCGCGCAGTTCGGGATCGTCGTATGGGCCCTGACCACCCGTCTTCAGCCACCAGGCTTGTCCCTTGTTGGGTCGAAACGCTGCAAATCGTTTTCTTCTTTTTTGGGTGCCAGCTTCCGTCAGTTTTCGTCTACCATCTGACGGAGCATAGATAATGGAAGTTCGGAACTTGCCGTCAATTTCAAATGCGTCATCGCCGCGGTCGATCCAGAAGAAGTTGTAGCCGCCTACGTTTCCTGCCGCGCCTCTTGATCCGTCACCGCCCGTGGGGGGCGCTTCCCTGTTCGGATCACTGTCCCGCGATGTGGCACTTATTAATCTCGCGTTGTCAGCGGTGATCTTCTCGGCCGCCTCTTTGCTGAGGTACAGGTTTTCGCCAAACATCCTGGGCCGTTCCAGTGGTGTTAGTGTGGCAATGTCATAGTTCCCACTCAGGTCCGGGATCTGGTCCTGTCCGGCCAGCAGAGTCTGCGGCGACAGCGCCAGCAAACCGATCAACAGAGCTTTCAGAAGTACTTCCCTTTTCATGGTCAGCGTCCCAACAGTCGAGGTGTGAGCTCAATCAAGTGGCTTGCGTCGCCACGCGCCGTACATCAATTCTTCAACAAAAGCCACACACTTGAAGTCCAAAAGCTGCGCGTTTGACTCCATACGTCGATACAGTGGCATGCTGATCTTCCATGCTTCGGTGAATACTTCCGGGTCAGTGATGGTTGCTTGGTAATGCAGGTGGTTTGGTCCCATCGGGGTATAACGCTCGACCACGTGTAGTTTGTCACTGTGGTGATTACCCGATCGATCAAACCAGGTGTCGCCGTTCATGCCGGTCACGTCCAGCACCAGGGTATCGCCATCCCAGGAAGCAACCGATTGTCCCATCCACGAATCTACCGGTGCCGGGCCGGGATCTTTACTAAAGATGTCTCGCACTGCACCGGCGTATAGATAGGAGATAAAGAGGGAATCCTGGCCCTGAAAAACCTGGAACGGATACGGCATGTAAGTCGCCCGGGGCACACCGGGCAGATAACATTTGATCTCAGGATCCCGATCCAGCCAGTTTTCCTGATTCTCTATCTTCTTTGCCAGCGCCTCGGGCTTGTATGGGATCTTGCCCCCCTCGACGACACCCAGACCAGGCGGGACTGCCCCGACGGCACCGAGGGCCAGCACCTTCTTGGCGGGCACCTTGCCATGAGGCCCTTCGCGAAGCGCCATGGCTTTGCGAGCCATATGAACTTCCAGATCATAATTGGCCTCATTCAGCGCCTGCCAAATGCCATTCAGGTCAGGATGTACGCCGTCTGGGCCACGGGGCGCTGAGTATTGGGAATCGGCACCCTGAGTTGCGGATGCAAATAGAATGAGCACCGAAATGAAAATGGGCTTACCTGGGCAATTGGACTTCACTTTTTATGGTCCTTTTTTGATGGTCCTACAGGGTATGTAGCGCAACGAAGGCGGTATCTTACCCCGGCTTCAAGCTGGAAGTAAAAAAAATATGGCCTTGGTCTTTGTCGTTGTTCAAAGCGCCACCTGAAAGTGGACAGCCGCAACTCGGAACAAGCAGTCCAGTCGTGCTATCCGCGCAACCACTTTGCTCTTTTCTGCAGCCCTTTGGAAAACATGCTGATCAAGCCACGATCCTTTTGCCATCGCAGGGACAGTTCTGGATCCCTGCTGTCAGCAAAGGTCGCGAAGATCCGAGCCGTCTCAGTTGTCTCAGCATCCAGATCAGCGATCCCCAGAAAGAAATCGTCATCTACGGCATCGCGGTCGATCAGATCTGCCGCCTGCCGAAGGGAACTGGCAGTTGCAGTCACGAGATGCGTGTCTCTCCCGAGGCTGAGCGTGTGGGAAAGCATGAACGCGTTTAGCGCTGTCAACACGTGATGAGGCTCAGAATGGGCGAAGTTCACCGGTAGATCAATGCTGGTGAATACGCGATCGTCACGGATGGTGACCGCCTCGAACGAAGCGAAGCCCTGACTCATGTCGGCGAGAAAACCCGGTTTGTCACGACTGCTCAGCATCACGCCCGGCTCATCTCTTTCCACCAGCACCATAATGTCCTCATCCGGGCACTTCACTTGGACAACCAGATGGTTGACGTGATCGGAGGCCGCCACCCAGCTCTTGCTTCCGGACAGCCTCAACCGCCCTGCTGACTTGGTCACGGCCGCAGGGGGAAACTCGCCGCTCTTATCTTCGGCAACAAGATAGCTGGCCCAGCCTTGATTGGGACAGAACGGGAACGCATAGTGCATCATCCCCTGATAGCCGGCATGAAAAACCCAGGCCGGGCGGTCAGCCAGAGCTCCTCCAACCAGCGCGATGCCAAGCGGAGCGTGGCCACTGACATCTTCGGTCATCCAGATGTCGTACCATGCGGCTTCGGTCGGGGCTGCAACGGCAACAAGGGCACCCGATTCAAGGCGCTCGAGTTCCTTTCTGAAATCCGTGTCTTCCTGCATGCTTGACTCCCAGATTGGAGCTGGCCCCTCATATAGCATTGATGAGAGCTATGTGTGTCAGGTATGCCACTGATACTGCTGTGGCTTGCGGCCGGCGCGTGGATGCAGCAGCACATTGACTAGTGCGGGCCCGTCAAATGCCATCGCTTCATCCAGTGCTGCTCTTAAATCCGCCGGATCCTTGACCAGGATCCCCAGCCCGTCAAAACTCGCCATCATCTTATCGTAGCGGGCACCGGGGGTGAGTACGCTGGGTGGCACAGGTCGGTCGGCGTTCAGTTTCTCCACACCCCCGCCGATGCCTCCGTTATTGAGTACGATTATCTTGATCGGCAATTTGTAACGGCAAGCCGTCTCCACTTCCATGCCGGAGAAGCCAAACCCGGCATCCCCTTCCACCGCGACTACAGGTCGATCCGGATGCACCGTAGCTGCAGCGATGGCGAAACCCATCCCTACCCCCATGGTCCCATAGCTGCCTGCATCCAGTCGGGAGCGTGCCGAACTGTTTGGCATTTGGGTTCGGCCGATATCCATGGTGTTGGCACCTTCGCTGACGATAATCGCATCGTCCGGCATCCACTCGCTGATGTCCTTAAATGCCCGGTAGTAATTCATCGGCTCGGCATTATCTGCAATCATGGGTTCGACGGTAGTCTGGTTCTCTTGTGCTTTTGCTGCCAGGCTGCTGCGCCACGCCGTATCTACCGGGTAGAACCACTGGCGATCCTTGAGGGCCGTATTCAGTTGCGAGACCACCGCTTTGCCGTCACCTACCAAGGCGACTTCGGCGGGCACATTGGTGCTGATCTCCTCGGCTGCAATATCCATCTGCAGAATGCGAACATCCTCGGCGAATCTTGGTGGCAGGCCAAAGTGCATGATCCAGTTGAGGCGCGCACCCATCAGCAGGATGACATCCGCCTCTTTGAGCGCAAGGGTTCTTGCTGCACCCACAGACAGCGGGTTGTTATCATCCATCACACCCTTTCCCATGGGCGAGGCGAGAAACGGTAGTTGGGTTCGTTCGATAAAGTCGCGCACTTCGCTTTCGGCTCTTGACCAGGCCATCCCCTTGCCCACAATCACCAACGGCCGCTCGGCCGATTCCAATGCATTCAGAGCGGCATCCACCGACTCAGGTACGGCCTGGACCCGCGGCGGCTCCGGCACGGTCGAGGCAGGTCTCACGTCTTCCTCTTCGATCTGCCCCAGGATTACATCATCGGGCATATCCAGATAGACCGCTCCCGGACGGCCGAAGATAGAACTACGTACCGCCTGTTCCACGTAATACGGTATCTTGCCAACACTTTCGACAGCGTGGGCGTATTTGCAGAACTGTGAGGCCGCCATGACCTGGCGCTCCTCCTGAAACGCCCCCATGCCGTTCTGTTCTGTGTCGGATGCGCCTCCCAACAGGATCATCGGCCAACAGTTGGACTGGGCATTGGCCAGTCCTGCCAGTGCATGGATGACGCCGGGTCCTGAGACCGTCAGGCACGCCTGCGGCCGACCGGTCAGATAACCGGCGGCCTGGGCTGCGTAGCTGGCAGCCTGTTCATTGCGCATACCGATGTAAGTGATTCCTTCCCGCTGCGCGGCCGTGGCGATCGGTCCCACCGGGAATCCAACGATACCGTACATATAGTCGACGCCCTGTTGTTTGAGATTGCGAGCGACCAGTGTCGCTCCGTTGATGGTTGCCATTCTGCGTCCTCTTGGATTGGTGTAGTGCTGGATAGCATGGTTTTGAGGGCTACATCAGTTCGCCCTCGCGCTGTCTGGGCTCAATCATACCCGCCGCCATTGGCCCAGAGTGTGTGAAAAGTCGATGCGGCCCATAATTACCCCTTGCATAGCAATGTGATGCCTTCAGGGCTTCTTTCTGGGATGTTCCTGGGAGTATCATCTTTGGACGGCTCGGAGATTCTTCCGCCCAGGGGCCT
>JASMJM010000145.1 GCA_030749725.1 Pseudomonadales bacterium
TCGGCAGGGGCCGGCCAATCGGCAGGAAACAGGTGCCGACCAGAACAGCAGCTTCAGGGCATGTAAGAACAAGAGTTGGCATCATTGCATATACCACCAGCGCAGACAATCCCGGCAATGTAAGATAAGGGAACCCCTGGCTCCTTGATATTTATCAATAGCAATCCTGCAGGACCTGTGAATAATCGATCTCACTCAACATGACCTGGACCGTGACCATATGCCTGCAAACTCAATAAGGCCCTTTCCGCATAGGTTTCTACTCATCATCACCGGCCTCGCTGCGGTCCTGACATTCGTGATCATTCTGCTGAGTGCTTACATCCGGCTGGCTGAATCGGGGCTCGGCTGTTCGCCCTGGCCTGAGTGTTATGCCCATTTCAGCTCGGATCCGCAGATGCAGTCTCCCCTCGGCCAGCTTCAAGGAGACCATTTTGGCGTCCGTCTAATGCACCGAGTGACGGCCAGCGTTATCGCCCTGCTGGTGCTGATGATCGTAGCCATCGGCTTCCGCTATCGAGATGCAGACGGGGCCGGAATCAGATTACCCGTGGCTATTCTGATCGTTACCGTGCTGCTCACCCTGCTGGGTATCAATACACCCACCCGTGAATTGCCCCTCATAGCTTTCGGCAACCTCGTTGGTGGTTATGTCCTGCTCGCACTACTCTTTTGGCTTGGCCTTAGACTGATGCATGAGAAGACCACAGCAATTGGAGTAGGGTCAGTAACAGCGGCGCCGAGCCGACTCGCGTTACTGGCAGTTTCGCTTCAGATTGCCAGTGGTGGCTGGGCCAGTGCCAACTATTCCACAGCCGCCTGCAGCGGAATACTCCACTGCAACCAAGTCGATTCCAGTCAACTGATCAGCGGTTTTAACCCGCTACGCCAATTGCCCATTGCCGAGGGAATACTGCTGGATGGTTCGGCGTCGTCGATCATGCTGGTCCATCAAGTCGCAGCCGTGTTCCTCTCGCTGGTTGTCACCGTCTGCCTTGTGCCGATGTTGCGACAAGCAACAGAATTGAGAACCAATCTGCTTGTCATTCTGTTCCTGCTGATCGCCACATTCTCGCTGGGCGGTATGGGTACCGTCCTTGAAATGCCCCTTTGGTCAGGCATGCTGCACAATCTCCTGTCAATCCTATTCTTGCTGGCAACGGGCCGGCTGACCTACCTAATTCACGCCGGTTTACGGCCGCTTTAGTATTTCACGAGGCGCCATTGACAGATTAGCCATAATGTTATCAAAGCTACCCCATCATACCTTTAGCCCCTTGTTAGAAATGAGGTAACAGCATGGACCAATCCTACATCGAGTTGATCGTGGCATTCCTCGCTGGTCTCATTGTGGGTGGTGTTCTGGTTTTTGCGATACGACCCCGCCAAAAAACGCAAGTGACTGAAGCGGTCGATACGCAGGCCGAGGAACCTTCCTGGTGGTTGCGGCGCAAAGGACTGTCCAGTTCGCAACTGCAAATCCTTCAATTCATTGAAGGTGAGGGTGGCGATGTCACTATGCAGACTCTCTATAAGAGGTGGGCTAAGGTTCCTGATCGAGAGCTCTTCTACCGGATGGAACAGATTCACCTGCTTGGTTTTCTCGAGAAGGAAAGAGGCGACAACGAAGTGACATTTCGGTTGACCCCCGAATATGCAGAAGCGGTTGAAGCGCTGCAGGATGATAAAACCGTTATGCTCCCGCCCAGCTCCTGATGAAGTGATGGACCGGAAGATCTAGCCGGCGTCAGAAGTGTTTCCCCTCCTCCCAAGGCTATGTACGACATAGACCAATGCCATGACTAACAGGCACGCCACAGCTTGATGCAGGCTGGCAAGGGCGATCGGAACGACCAGAACAAGCGTGAATACCCCAAGCAGAAACTGGATCGACGTGATCCCTGCCAGAAGATGAAGGGCGTTCTTCTGGAGCCTGCTCAGATTGCTCTGCACACCCCATAGCCACAACCCCAACACCAGCAAAGCAACCAACATCCCAAGATAACGGTGGATAAACTGCACAGTGGCACCGCTCTCAAACAGATTGAGCCAAAATGGATCCATGCTTCCCACTGCATCCGGTATCCACTTCCCGTTCATCAGGGGAAACGTGTTGTAGCCAATACCTGCCCTCAGCCCTGCTGTAAATGCACCGTAGATAATCTGCACTGAAATCATCGCAAGGACGGCGATGGCAGAAAGCCATATCGGTCTTGCTGTCTGCAGAAGCCCCTCTTTCCTATCGTTAGAAATCAAGTCCAACACGATCCAGAAGATGTACCCGAGAAGAAGGAGAGCAAGACTCAAATGTGCAGCCAGGCGGTAGTGGCTTACACGGGGAATATCCACAAGGCCACTCATCACCATGTACCATCCCATCAAGCCCTGCAGTCCACCCAACAGCAAAACGATGATCAGTTTTCTCTTCAGGCTGGCGACGAACCTCTTTTGCCACCAGAAGACGGCAAAGGGCAGGAAAAAGATCACACCGACCAAACGGCCGAGCAGGCGATGCCCGTATTCCCAGTAGAAGATGGATTTAAACTGTTGTAGATCCATGCGCTGATTGATCTTCTGGTACTCCGGATATTGTTTATAGACTTCGAAAGTCTCTTGCCACTCTTGCTGATCGAGCGGTGGAATCACGCCCATGATGGGTTGCCATTCGACCATCGACAATCCCGAGTGGGTCAGGCGCGTAACTCCCCCCACCACCACCATGGCAAAAATGGTCAGGCAAACCACCAACAGCCAGGTGACTACCGCCTTGTTACTGCCTATCACTTCGCTCATTTCGATTTGACCCCGGTCAATTCCTTTAGAGGCTGAAGCTGTTTATATACGACAATCTCGCAAGCAATTACTCCGCAATGATGGAAATTATACTATTTACTGTTTCAGGTATATTCCTCTATGTCCTGGCGGATGCTTTACTCAACTTCATCGAGTCGCTGCATGGAGAGCCCATTCCCCATCGCAACGTGATCTTCTTCGTCATCATCTTCTTTATGGCGATCATACTGTTTCAGATTCTGCAGCTATCGTATTTTTGAAACGGAATACGTCCACACCTACAGCCCCAGATACCGCCGGTTCAGATGCTTCTCGATGATCAGTGCAGTATGTCTGTAGAGGTACGACTGTGGTGTTGTACGTTAAAGCCACCGTCAAAGTCGACCACCAGAATATCGGCGGGGTTAAGATCATAGTCGCCTTCGAATCGATGGGAGAAGCCCTTGCTGCCGGCGTCGTCGTTCACTTTCACGCTGAGATGGATGGGTCCCGCCTTGACGCTGAATCTTTCAAAGGCGGCGGAAATGCCATCATTGTGCATGCCCGCCGGTTCGATTGAATCGACGAAGATGGCTTTTTCATTCAATGACAGTTCAACCTGCAGGGGTGATTTTTCTCGCGGGCATCTCAAGGGCGCGCGCATGTTGGGCGCCAGTTTCGCTATCTCCGACGCGTCCAACACCCTGCACTCCCCTATGATTTTTCCAGAATGCCGTACCGCCAGTTTTATCAGTGCTTCATCAGGAACCAGGTTGTCAAATTCAGGCTGATCGGCAAAGTAACCGATAAACGCAAAGAACAACAGGTAGAATGCCATCTGGCCGCCAATCCGTTTTACGCCCAGCCGTCTGATCCACGAACCCTTGACGTGGTTGCTAGTGTCCATCGGATCCGGCCCTCTGTCGGTTCGTTAGGCTATCGGAATTGACGCTCAGGGAGTCGCCGGCAGGGGCCTCAATGCCGAGTTTGCTCCCCAGTGCGTTACGCATTTCGAGGAGTTTGCTGCTTATCTCGGACTGTCCGCCGCTGCCCGACCAGATGGTATGGATGCGCGCTCTGACATCGCTGTGCCTAACGTGTGGGTGTCGAAGATTCCCGATGCGCCCATCCACCCAAAGGTTACCGATACGATGGTAGCAGTCACCCGTACCACAGCCTGTCAGCAGCACGCCGCTGACGTTTTCCCTCCTGCAGAGGTAATCGATGAAAGAGGGTGGCAACTGCCCTACACAAGGCAGGGTCATTACGGCAGTTCTGTTATCCTGAAACTGCTCCAGAGCGGTTCCATGGCTGCAACCAAACACGATGATGGCCTCGTCACTGTCGACACGAGCCAGTTGCCGGTGGGTGCCCTGGAATATATCGCTAATGGATAAGTCGGCCAGGTCAATTCCACTATTGAACTGATCTACCGTTCTAAATGGGGTGGCCGAAGGACAGGCTCCCGCACAGATGCCACATCCTACACAATAATCATCCAGCACAAGGGCCTGCTGGTGTCCCTCTTTCGACTCATGCTCCATCATTACGATGGCGTCATAGGGGCAGTCCTTAACGCACCAGCTACAACCATTGCAGAATTTGGGATCGACGTGGGCCATGGCTTCCCTTGCTTCCCCTTGGCCACGCCTGCCGTCAAATGGCAGCAGGATTAACAGGAAGGTGAGCAATCCCAGTAGCAACCAGACGGGTCCCGGTCCCCAACGATCCACTAAAGGGTACAGATTCAGGTAGAACCAATCCATACCCAACCTTGCTACGGCCACGTCCAGATTTGCAGGTGCAAGACTGGTTGCAGGTTTGACCAGCGACAGAACGACCAGACCGGCCAGAAAACCAATCCCCAGTCCCGGGACAGGATTGATCCTGGACTGGCTGATCCTTTTGATGTGTATGAACATGCCCCCCAACAACGCCAGCGGAAGACCGATGTGAAGAAAGATTAACAGAGAGAAGAACCGATCGCTAAGGGAATCCTGGCTTACAAAACCGAACGCCATGGGTTCCACGGTAACCGGCAACCAATCGAAGAGAGCTGCTGTGGTAATCGCTATATACTGAGCCCTTTCATCCCAGACCAACCAGTAGCCGCCGATACCCGAAGCGAACAGCAACCACAAGAGAGGCACGCCCGACACCCAGGAGAACCAACGGGCACCCCGAAAACGCCCCATGATGAGTTCCTTGAAGAGATGCAGGGTTACGGTCACCACCATCGCCGCCGAGGCGTACCGATGCAAGCTTCTCATGATGCCGCCCAGATACCACTGCTCCTCGGTTATCTGTTCAACAGACTGGTAGGCACCGTCGATGCTTGTCTCGAAAAAAACAAACAGATAAATACCACTGACCGCATCTATCCAGAAGAGATAAAAGGATAGAGCACCCAGGGAGTAGAGAGGATTCCACTCGCCGGGGAAGATCCTGCCGAGCAGTCTTTGCACACCATGCAGCATCGAGAGGCTGTGTTTCTTTACCACGACCTTCTACTACCGCGACGATCTGTGATCAGTGGTTGTTGTTGCTGCTGCTCGAAGATGTAAGCGCCATTCCCGCGCCAGTTGCAGGCCAAACAGACCAACACAGGCAAACGCGATAAAGGTGCCGATAAATATCGAGTAATCTGTCCGATACCGATCCTTAGCAGGATCGTATACGGTACAGAAGAATCTGATTCGGTCGCTCCAAGAGGAGACCAGACTTTTTTCGCCGCTGGTACCGAACACCAAATCCTTGAGGGGTTCGATCATAAGGGGTGTGGCAAAATTCATTCCGTATACCTGCCTATATACTTCGCCATCGCCGGTGATGACCGATGTCTGTATCAGATGATCGAACCCTTTCGGCGAAGAAAAAAAAGTGAATCCCAAATCCTCTGCAATCCCAGCTATGGATTGGGGATCGCCGCTCAGAAAACCCCAGGACTCTTCATCTATGCCTGCCGCTTCAGAGAACCGCGCCATTCGGGCCGGCGTATCGACGGCTGCATCGAAGCCAATGCTCACCACATTGAAACTGTCGCTGCCGAGAGCATCTCTACTCTTTTTTACCACTTCATAAAGATGACGGGTGGTGGTGGGACAGATGTGATAACAGCTGGTGTAAACGAAGCTGATAAGGAGAGGCTTACCCAGATAGTCGCGCAGGGAAACAGGATCTCCTCTCTGGTCCCGAAATTGATAATCGCCTATTGCGCGTCCCAGAGCTGACTGACTCGCTTCCAGCGCTTCCCTGTTATCGAATGGCGCCCCGCCCGACGGAGCGGGACCCGATGGTTCGCCGCCCGACATTCCGGATTTGGCGTGTTCGCCGTACCCATTTCCATGCAGAAGCAGGAGAAGCAATCCTGACAATAGTGTCCACCTTTTCATGGGTCAACTATATCTCTCCCCAGTCTGCTTCTCCAGTTTTCCGGGCTAACTGATACCCCAGGTCTCTCCCAGGTACTTCCAGTTGACAAAGTAGTAGATGGCAAAGCTGGCAAAGAATACCAGGGCGAATACCAGGGTACCCGGTACGGTTATAGTACCGCTGCCAATGCCCTCATAATCGGCATCCGCTGGTGGCTCGGCGATCAGGGGAACCGGCGACTTCTCGTCTTCACCCAGTTTCTTGCCAAACAGCAGCGACGCCACCACGATCACGCAGAAGGCCGCACCCCCGGCTACAGCCAGGATCACGAACACACCGTTCAAGGCAAGCATGGTGTTGGCTGCTCCGGGGAACTCATAGACCGCACCGGCAGCGTCAGAGAAACTGATGTCCCAGTGCCGTCTCGGCACGCCGACTGTGCCGGCACCCATCAGAAACAGAGCGACCCCTGCCATTCCTCCGCCGAACAGGTAGGGTTGCCAACTGGCCAGTTTTTTCATTACCAATTCCCTTCTGAACAGGATCGGTACTAGCCAATAGGTCAGCGCCATGAACGCAAGGGTGGTGCCGATCACTACAGTCGCATGAAAGTGGCCTGGCACGTACAGGGTATTATGCAGGAGAATATTGATCTGTTCAGTTCCCATCACTACGCCGGAAATACCACCGAGGAAACCGAACCCCACCAGGGAAATAAACATTCCCGAAAAGGTCGGGTTGCCCCAGGGTGCCTTGCGCAACCATTCGAACAGGCCATTGTTGAGCCCCTTGGCCCTTTGCGCTGCCTCGATGGAACCGGGTACCGTCAGCCCATGAACCATGCTGGCCATCACCGCAAGGTACATGGCATAGCTGGTATTGAACATCTTGAATTCGGAACTCAAACCCGGGTCCACCAGCAGATGGTGGACGCTGGCGAGCTGCAGAAATAGGATATACATTAGAAATGCCATCCTGCTGACCTTCTCGGAAAGTGGCTTCGCCCCAAACATGATCGCGGCAATGGCATACCAGATGGCGATATGAGCAGAAACGTTGATCTGTTGGGAGGAGTGGCCGAATCCCCACCAGATCAATCGATACATCAGGGCATCTATGTGGGCGATCAGATCGAGGCTCCACAGCAAGGTTGGTATCAGGATAATGGCACCACTTATGATGGTAAATACCGCAATGATGGCTGCGGTAATGGCACCGAAAGTGACCAGGGATACCGAACCTTCATAGGTCTTTTCATCCTTGGCGATGACCAGGGTGCCGAAGAAGACGAAGCAACCGATCAGGGCGCCTACCGCAAACAGTATCAAACTCAGGTAGAAAACTGGGTGAGCTCCCATGGGTGCGTATGAGGTCATCATCACGCTGGAGTTGCCCTGCAGCACGATAACATTGTTCATGACCGCACCGATCAGCATCAGTGCAAAACCCACCCAGGCGAAGCGAGGTGCAGCCAGCCTGCATCCCAGCAGTGTCGAGGAGCAGAAATAGAGCAAGGCAATCTCGAAGAAGAGAATCCAGAAGATCAGCACATTGAGGCCGTGCAGGGTGAGTACCATATAGAACTGGTCTGCCGCCAGAAGGTGAACCGCTTGCCAGCGAGTCAAACCTACCAGTAACGCGTAGAAGCCACCCACCAGCAAAAAGACCACCGCAGCAACCGCGTTGGCTTTCATCAAGGTTTCCGCCGGGCGGTGAAATTTCAGTCCTGTGTCTGGGCAAACTCTGAATAGTGTATTGTTCATATCCTCCCCCTTATTCGACCACGTGGATCGTGTTGATCATCGTGTGATGCAGAAGTCCGCAGTATTCATTACAGAACACGCTGTAGTCACCAGCCTTGTTGGGGGTCAGGGACACCACATGTTCATAGTCGGGTACCACCTGGATGTTGATGGCAGCGGGCTGCAGGGAGAATCCGTGTTGCCAGTCGATGGAGGACAGATGGACTCGGTAGGTCTGGTCTTTCTCCAGTTCCAGGATCGGCCACCAATCCCACAAGCGGGCCACCAGGTATACATCGCTGCCGGCTGGCGGATGCACAACTGGGAAATTCTTCGGAGCCGGTCCCGTTCGCACCGTGTATTGATCCACCATCGCCTGGGTTTTGGCCAGATAGGCTGCGGGCGTTATTTTGTAGGTTTCGTTGGACAGGTTCTGATTACCAGCTACATGCCAGTAGGGCATCATAAAAGCCATGACCAAACCCCACAGAAATACCAGGGTTATCCAGATCAACTCGACTTTTTCGATTGGCTCATTCCACCATAGCCGGTTTTTCGGTGGTGATATGCTTGTCATTGGTGTGCTCTCCAATCTATGGTTTCAAATTACGAAATTCTTCACTGTCCAAGAGGTACACTCACGATCTCCATAATCCCCCAGACGAGATAGAGAACCGAAGGGAACGCAACCCCCACGAACAAGAGGATAAAAGGGTTATCCAGTACTCGTTGCATTAAAGGCTCTTTGCCGTTTTCATCAGGTTGTTGTTCAGACATCTAGGTCTCCTTGGTATTGTGCAGCCACGAGTTGCCATCGGGGCGTCGCTGATCGGATATGGATGTTACGTTCGTGGAATATCAAATAACTTGACAAAAATCAATTTGGCTGCGGTTTTGGCATCTACGCTGCGGTGCTTCCCGCGGTCCGGCAAACATTGCGTATCAATCGGTTCCGTTCGTTTTACACAATCGTGGCCGCCCCGGCGAAGTCGCACGACATCACCCAACAGGGATTATTGTCCGAAATCAATTACAGCATCCGGATAACGGTTTAGATTCTGCTCAATTCAACAGACCCACGGAGACAAGAAAAATGATCAGGCAGATCGTCCTGGCGACAGCACTCATCACTCTGGCAGCAGCCGAGGTTTCCTCTGAAGCGATCGATTCCGATCACTGCACCGCATCCGACGCAAACGATTGCGTAGTGTCCTACATGGAGGAAGTGGTCGTCACCGCTTCGCGCACCAGCAAGAAATTACGAAACAGCCCCCTGTCCCTCAGCCTAATCAACTCCGAGCAACTGCTGCATAATACGGCTGATGGAATTGCGGAAATTCTGCAGGACCTTCCCGGAATCTCGGTTTCCGATTCGGGCCAGGCGGGATTGAAGAGAATACGTATTCGTGGCGAAGAATCACGCCGTATTGCCGTTTTGATCGACGGCCAGGAATCCACCGACCACCGCGAAGTGGGTGTGCCACTTCTGATAGATCCCCAAATGGTAGAACGAATAGAGGTCGTTAGGGGACCGGTGTCGGTACTCTACGGCGCCAAGGCGCTCGGCGGCGTGGTCAACATCATCACCAAGAAAGGCGGAGATGATCCACTGCAAGGTTACATCAGTAGTGGTTACAACAGTGCCAACGACGGAGTTAACTCAGTCGTGTCTGCGTTTGGACGAGTAAGTGATTTCGGTTACAGGATCTCGCTGGCCGCTAACGATCAGGGAGAGCGGCGCACCCCGCAGGTACCATGGAGAACACTCGTTACGACAGCGACAGCATAGCGATCAACATCAGCCGATCGTCGGGCAACCACCATGTTGAACTGGCTTACGAAGATTATCGATCGGCTGCCGAAGTCTACGTGGAACCTGAAGTCCGATTCACGCCACCATTTCTCGATTTCGCCATCGATGCCCCAAAGCGTGACAGGAGAAAGAGTGCCATCTTCTACAGCATGGAACCAACGAACGGTCTCCTTGGCAGAGTTGCCGCCAATGCCTACCGGCAGGTCAGCGATCGTCAATTCAACACCTTCCCGAGTATGCTGCTGACCGTTCCGCCTCCGGGAATGCAGATCGACTCCAGCATCTATACTGAGTCTCGCCTCATCACCGACGGCGCCCTGCTGCAACTCGACTGGCAACCAAGCTGGAAACACTATCTGGTTACCGGCATCCAATTCAACCATGACGAGGTGGACCAGAAACGACACAAGGAAACCCGTATCAATCTGGGGGCGCCCGGTTTCGAAGACATCGCTGAAAAAGCTTCCATCGCCACTACAGCCGTTTTCGTACAGGATGACTGGCAGGTCGCAGACGACTGGACACTGGTGGCGGGATTGCGAAACTATTGGGTTAAGGGAAGCCTGGATCAAACCGATCGTGCCAATCTTGAAAGCGGGCATCTGAACGACAGACACCTGATCGGCAGCGTGTCTCTGCTGTACGCAGGGCTGAACGATACCGTGCTACGGGCCAATGTCTCTCAGGGATACGTCTACCCATCTCTGCTGCAACTGGCCACCGGTGCCTATGCCGGATCGAGGTTCATCAACCCAAGCCTGAATCTCACTCCCGAGACCTCGGATACCGCTGAACTGGGACTCAGGCATCAGGGAACACGCTGGATGATCGATGCGACCCTCTTCACCAGCCGTGCGGAAAACTATATCGATCACCTACGCTGCCGCAGCATCGACAACTGCCTGACTGCAAGGGACGAGACGTACCGAAACGTAGGAGAATCAAAGTCCTTCGGTGTCGAGATCGACCTCGCCTACCTGCCGGATTCGTCGGCCATCAAACCCTACCTGAATGTTGGCTGGTTGCGCCAGAAAAATGAGGTGGATGCCCTCGACTCCTACAAGACCGGCCTGCCCCTCTGGCAAGGACGTTTTGGCTCCACGTTCACCGGATCCTACGGGGGGTTCGAATTGCGTGGCGATTTATTCCTGCGTGTCCAGTCGGGATCGGAACGACTGGAGATGACCGGTCACGGTCCCGCAGAATCAAGCAAGTCCGGCTGGCTGACCGTCAATCTGGTTTTGGGAATCGCACTCAGGGATCGCTACCGGCTCAATATCGGACTGCGCAATCTCACCGATCGCAGATACACTGCAGCGACAGAGAATCTGTTTGCCGAGCAGCGTTCCATTCACGCCAAGGTCTCCCTGGCGCTGTAAAGGACAACCACGGCCACCATACCTGACAAGCTAATTTCGTGGATGTGATCGAAATCAATGCATAGCTAAAACCATCACCTACACTGGTCTGCATCTCAATCAACCAGGTATGGAGAGTGAAGATGAGATTTGCAGCTATTCATAGGATCACCTGCGCAGTATTAATGACGACAGTTGGTGTGACTGCTGCCCAAACAGCACACGCGAGTTCCTTTTCCGACGCGCTAAGCCAAGGTACAGCCCATCTGAATTTCCGGTTTCGGTTCGAGAATGTGGACCAGGATGGGATTCCCAATGATGCCAAAGCACTTACCCTCAAAACGCGGATCAACTACAAGAGCGAATCCTTCAATGACTTCCACATCTTCCTGGAGGCGGATGACCTCTCCTACATCGGTGAAGCGAAATTCAATAATGGCCGAAACGGTGAAGGCACCTATCCCATCGTAGCGGACCCACGAGGTACCGATATCAACCAGGCTTTCATCGGTTACGGGATAGCAGATACCACTGTCAAACTGGGTCGGCAAAGAATTAATCTGGATACTCAGCGATTCGTCGGCGGAGTAGGCTGGCGTCAGAACGAGCAGACCTATGATGCCCTCTCCATCGTAAACAACTCTATCAGCAACACCACCCTCACCTACATCTTTATAGATCAAGTCAATCGTATTCTCGGCCCGGATGATCCGGCTGCCGGTCAACAGCCGAAGAAGTGGGACAGTGAATCATATCTGTTCAATGCTGGTATCAAGGTGGGCGATCTCGGCAAGCTCAGCCTGTATGGCTACTACTTTGACTTCAAGGATGAATCCCCAGCCAATTCGAACAAAACTCTTGGCATTCGATTTGCGGGCAAGCGACCAATTGGCGCAGCTGACTTCTTGTACGCGGTGGAGTATGCCGATCAGCAGGACAATGGCGACAATCCCAACAACTACTCTGCCAACTATTACAATATAGAAGCTGGCATTGCCTTTGCCCCCCTGACCATCAAATTGGGTGTGGAGAATCTGGAAGGTGACTCTACTGCAGCCGGTCAAGTGTTCATAACACCCCTGGCGACCGCTCACAAATTCCAGGGCTGGGCAGATAAGTTCCTGGGCCACCCTGGAGCCGGTATCGAGGATAGCTACCTCACTCTATCCGGATCACCCCTTGGCGCGAACGTTGCGCTCACCCTTCACAGCTTCGATGCTGACAGCGGTAGTGCCAATTACGGTTCCGAGTGGGATCTATCCATCGCCAAGAAATTGACTGACCACTTCAGTCTGCTGGTGAAATTCGCGTCCTACGATGCGGATGACAGGGCTACCGATACGCAGAAGTTCTGGCTGATGCTGACCGCCAACTTCTAGCCTACAACGAGTCGCGGACGGCGAGTCGCGGACGGCTGCCGATGACGGACCGTGCTGTGCAACGGTTCGTTCACCCCGGCGCCATGACATACTGATCCATTGTCAGTACAATACCGGTCCGCCACCGGTATTGGACGGACCATTGAATATTCGGGATCAAGCCAGGGATCAAATTGAGGACCACTACCTGTTTAGTGCCATGCCTCGTAGCGAGATCGATTCCATCATGGCGTCACTGCGCGTCATTCAGCTTGAGGCCGAAGAGATCCTGTTCCATCACGATGATCCAGCCAACCACTTTTTCTTAATGGGTGAGGGGAACGTAAAGCTTTCTCGGATTTCTCCCGCAGGTCATGAGAAGGTGGTCAATGTACTGCAAGCCGGCAACTGTTTCGCCGAAGCCGTGATGTTTATGGAACAGGAATCCTATCCCGTCACCGCCCAGGCAGTGACCAAATCCACGGTATTCGGCATCAATTGTAATGCCTACAAGTCAATCCTGAACAAGAATCCGGTCGCCTCCTTTCGACTGATCAATGATCTGAGTAACCGGCTGCAGTTGATGGTGCGTGAAATCGAGACCCTCAGTGTACAGAAGGCAACTCACCGCGTGGCCCACTACTTTCTGGATCAGCTGACTGCCGATACAAGTCAGGAAGTTACCATGCAGTTGGACACCTCCAAGAGCTTGCTGGCATCCAGACTGTCCGTCGAACCGGAAACCCTGTCGCGCATCTTCCACAAGCTCTCCGAGAGCGGTGCCATAGAAGTTCACGGTAGATCCGTCACCGTCAAGAACCGATCCATTCTACGAGACTTCTCCTGAACGATCCCGGCGGGCACCGCGACGCCGAGCGTTAGCTACCCGACGAGCGAAGGGCACCCACAGGATTGCCCTGGCAAGTGCTTTCCTCATACCCTCAAGCTCGGTGTTGGCTTTACGCATGCAGTGCATTTTTCAGGTAGTTTTCCTCATACCCTCAAGCTCCGTGTTGGCTTTACGCATGCAGTGCATTTTTTAGGTAATTCCCTGCCAACTCGACTAAAATGTCCGTTTTTTGGTCTGCGCATTATGGACAATCCGGTCTTCGATCTGAATTTGATAAAGAAGTACAATGTCTCCGGTCCACGGTACACCTCATACCCCACGGCACTGCAATTCACGGACGACTTCTCTGAACATGACTACAGGGATGCAATCGACAATTCGTACCGAAAAGAAAGCACTCTGTCTCTCTATTTTCATCTGCCCTTCTGTGCAACTGTCTGCTACTACTGCGCCTGCAATAAGATCATTACCAAGGATCGTAGCGTAGCGCTTCTCTACCTGGATCATCTGCACAGGGAGATTGAACAGCAGGGGGCGCTGTACGACCAGTCCCGGCCTGTCACTCAATTGCACTGGGGTGGGGGCACCCCCACCTTCATCAGCAATGAGCAAATGACAGAACTGATGGCGCAGACCCGTGCTCACTTTAATCTGTATTCAGATGACGGTGGCGAGTACTCTCTGGAAATCGATCCACGCACGGTAGACCGCGAAAAAATAGCCCTGCTCCGGGAGTTGGGTTTTAATCGTATCAGTCTCGGTATCCAGGATTTCGACCCACGCGTTCAACAGGCGGTTAATAGAATACAGAGTGAAGAGCAAACCTTGGGCGTCATCGAAGCAGCCCGTGAAGACGGTTTTCTCTCAGTCAGCGTTGACCTGATCTATGGTCTGCCTCATCAGAGTACGGCAAGTTTTGCGGTTACCCTCGACAAGATCAACGCGATGAGCCCGGATCGCATCTCCATCTACAACTATGCCCATCTACCGGAACGGTTCAAAACGCAGAGACAGATCAATGCCGAGGAGCTACCGAGCCCAGCGGAAAAATTGCGGATCCTGGAACTCTGCATCAACCAACTCAAATCCTATGGCTATGTATATATCGGCATGGACCACTTTGCCAAGCCGGAAGATGAACTGGCAGTTGCTCAGCGAAACGGCAGTCTGCAGAGAAATTTCCAAGGCTATTCCACTCACGCCGAGTGTGACATGGTCGCCATGGGCATTACTGCCATCAGCAATATCGGTGCCACCTACTCGCAAAACGAGAAGAGTCCCGATGACTATTACAGCAAGATCGACCAGGGCCAATTGCCTGTCTTCCAGGGCGCTGTCATCGACCGGGATGATCAGATTCGCAAGTCGGTCATCATGTCCCTGATCTGCCAGTTTGAGCTGACTTTCAGTGACATCGAATCGAAATACGGTATTGATTTTCAACAGTACTTTCAGGACGAGCTGCAACGACTATCTGCATTAGCTGAAGATGAACTGCTGAATCTGGACAGCAAACAGATCGTGGTGAGCAGTAGGGGACGATTGTTAATTCGCAATATCTGTATGGTATTCGATCGATACTTGCAGGTTCCGCAATTCAGCGATCGCTTTTCAAAGGTGATCTGACCGCCGGTAAGGAAGCCGGTTGACGCTTCCAATCTCCATATAATTGATCTATCTCAGGCATTGGAGCTCCTGCCAATTCGGTGACCAAGCGAAATCTTGATCCGCATCAATTTCGTGGATCAACCTTATTGCTATTCTTTTTTTCAGTGGGGAGTGGGAGTGTCCGAAGATTCGCCAGGTGAGCCTGGAACACAGTCTTTGACAAATCATGGGAAACGCCCTCAATTAGAAGACAGCAATAATAGGGACTTGGAGCGAGGGTCCTGCCATGACCACAAAGCTTCTCATCGTGATTGATCCAAAGCGAACTGATCAGCCGGCACTGGATCGAGCCTTGGAGATCGCCCGACTCATTGATATTTCAATGCATATCGTTGTGTTCAGCAACAAAAATGCCGAAGACAGCCTCACTCTGTCTGTGGATCCGGCCTTAACCCGCGGTTTCGAGAACGACCACGATCGGGTAAGGCAAGTGTGGCTGGACCAATTGGCAGGCCCGATCCGGGAGGAAGGACTGAAGGTAACCACGGAAGTGCGCCTTTTCAATAGACTGTACGAAGCGATCATCCAGGTCGCCCTCGAAGAAGACGCTGACATCGTATACAAGCCAATTCGGCGCCACACCGTGCTGCAGCGCGCCCTGTTCAATTCAACCGACTGGAATCTGATTCGCCTGTGTCCATTGCCTCTGCTACTGGTCAGCGATTCTCGACCGGTAAAGGGGCGGGATATCATCGCTGCGGTAGACCTAAGCTCCGAAGATGATGATCATACAGAATTGAATCGCCTGTTGATGTCACAGGCCGTAATGATTTCCAGACTGATCCAGTCACAAGTAAAGGTTGTCAACGCCAGCCCCCAGGGATCAGGTGGACTGAACTATCCCGCCTCGGAGTCGGCAGATCAGAAGGACATTGACGATGCCTATCGCGCCAAGGCCCTGGCGCTTGCCGATAAATTCAACCTGTCCAGTGAACAGGTGATCATCAAGGAAGGATCTGCGGAAAAGGTGGTCAATGACCTTGCTAGATCGACCAATGCTGCCGTCATTATACTGGGAACCGTTGCCCGCTCCGGCCTCGCCGGTCTGTTCATCGGAAATACCGCGGAACGGGTGCTCGAGGACAGCAACTCCGATGTATTGGTGGTAAAACAAGCCGACTTCACGACGCCAATTCAGATTGATCCACTACAAGACAGGGCGAGCCAACAGTAGCAACAGCCCCGTCCCATCGCTTCCAGCAGTTGAGTTCTCGTCGCCAACAGCCGCGAATCGTGTTGATGCAGCTTTTTTTGCCCGGAATAAACAGCTAGACTAGTCGTTCGCGCGCTGTCTCCTTGCAATGGCGCGGAATCGATTACTAGGTATTGATGGATATCCGCAAACAATCGCTGTCGCTCAATCGTGATCAGACTGACAGCTATATCATCTCCTGCAAAGAGTGCAGTCTTAACGCTCTGTGTCTGCCTACAGCCCTTGATGAACAGGAAGTCGGCAAGCTGGATGAGATTATCAGACGAGCCCGTCCCCTGCAGCGCAATCAACGAATCTATGAGATCGGCGGAGATTTCGAATCCATCTATGCGGTGAGATCCGGGGCAATCAAAGCGTTTAGCATTGATGAAAATGGTGAAGAGCAGGTAATCGGCTTCCATCTGCCGGGTGAGATTTTCGGCTTGGATGCCATCTACACGAATCGATATGTCAGTTCAGCAAAAGCTCTGGAAACTTCAGCGATCTGCGAGTTACCGTTCAATCAGATCACCACCCTATCCGCTCAGTTGCCCAACCTGCAAAACCACATGTACCGAGTGATGAGCGGCGAGATCCAGGCAGATCAGCAGCTGCAATTACTTCTCAGCAAAAAGACCGCCGAAGAGAGAATCGGTACGTTCCTCATGAATCTCTCGATCCGCTACAGTCAGAGAAAATTGTCGCCCAACTCGTTTCGCCTGCCGATGGCCAGGACCGATATCGGCAATTATCTGGGACTGGCAGTTGAAACGGTGAGTCGCGTCTTCACCCGGATGCAGAACAACAACATCTTGAAGGTAGATGGAAAAGAAGTGAGCATCATTGATCAGCACAGCCTGTGCGAAATCGCTCACAACTTTCAGCGACACACTTAGCTAAAGCCTGAATGCAATCAGCTGTCGTGCACACTCTGTGACGACAGCCGATGGATTGCGAGTGCAAAAATAAAACGGGGTTACTGGTTTTTAGTCTACAAAGGCGCACCCTGAAATTACCTGAGTAGATTAACAGCTAAACCGTAACCCCCCGTTACGAACCATCATCGAAATGCAGTGCACCCCTCAGGATCGTAGAACGGCAAACTTGTATTGCAGCAGCAAACTTGTATTGCCCTGGATGAGAGGTACTCTCTCACAGATGGATGGAAGTCGATGTGATTTAAGTCAATTAAGGAAAGATTATTGCACGGACATTGTGTCGCCACTCTTGAGTGACTGCAGTGCAACGCAATTGCAGGACGGAAGTCCCATGCTTGTCACTAACAGTCACCCGGTTGGCCCCAACAAAGCGTCGGTTTCCTAAATTCCGAAATCCCAGGACAGGCCCGCGTGATATCGCTTGAGGACATTCTTGGCAATGAGAATTCGGTGAACTTCGTCCGGACCGTCTGCGATACGCAGGGTCCTTGCACCCATATACATGCCAGCCAACGGCGTATCGCCGGAAACACCCATGGCACCGTGAACCTGAATGGCCCGATCCACAACTCGATGCATCGCGTTGGGTACAAATACCTTGATCGCGGAAATGTCGGTACGCGGATCGCCGCCGCTATCGATGACTTCGGCACAACGGATCGTCATCAAGCGGGACGCCTGAATGTCCATATAGGAATCAGCGATGAAGCCCTGAATGAACTGCTTGTCCTGCAGCAATCCGCCGTGAACCTGCCTTTCCGTAGCTCGCTTCACCATCAGGTCGAATGCGCGCCACATCTGCCCGACACAGTTCATGCAGTGGTATACACGTCCGGCACCCAGCCTGTCCTGAGCCGCAGCGTGACCCGAACCGCGGCTACCCAGTTGATTCTCGAGAGGCACTCTGACGTCTGTGTAGGTGATTTCGCAGTGATCACCACCCGTGTGGCCCCACACCGGCACGCTTCTCTCGATCTTGAACCCCTTGCTGTCGGTGGGCACGATAATCTGGGTCATCTTTTCATTGACTGCGCCGTCTTCCTGATCCTCTGTTCGACACATGACCAGAGCCCAATCAGCTCGAAGACCATTGGAGGTAAACCACTTGCGACCGTTGATCACCCACTCATCTCCATCTCTGATCGCTGTTGTTTTTAATGAACGTGGATCTGAACCCGGATTGTCCGGTTCAGTCATGGAGAAGCATGAACTGGTCTCCCCGCGGATGGTAGGTTCAAGCCATTTCTTCTTCTGTTCATCAGTGCCATATTTGATCAGCACGCTCTGATTACCGGAGGTCGGCGCCTGGACACCAAAGATGTGGTTGGACACAGGACTCCAGGCCAGAATCTCGTTCATATACGCATGGCCTATAAATCCGACGCCCATGCCACCGTACTCTTTGGGCAGGTGGGGAGCCCACAAATTTTGTGCCTTGATGTGGGTCTGCAATTCAAAAACTAAAGATTGTCTCTCTTCTTCTGTAGTTTGGCCGGTAAGTATTTCCTCATTGGGGATAATGTGTTCAGACACGATACTGGCAGTGTCCAATCGAATCTGATTCACTTCATCTGACAATCCAGGAATAGGTGCAACGGCAAGGGTTGCTAAGCTCGGTAATGCCATCAATTCTCTCCACTAGTTATGTGTTCCGCTCAGCACAAGGTACTTTGCTGCGTATCCGCGCCGGGAACGACAGATTCTACAATGCTGACACCTACCTGCCAATGTTCCTCGGCGAAAAATGAGGCCGAAGTGCACGAATTCATTCAGTCAGAACGTGTGATCCGGATCAGTTAACCCGGACTTGTGGCTCATAAGTTGATTTAGATCAGATAACAAGGATCGGAACTAGGCGAGAATATTCGCATTTCGATGTCCTGGCAGATTTGATGTTAATACTGGATATCAGTCTCGATCCTTCCTTGAGAAATCAGCTCTGCACCGTTCTGGAGACGAGCGGTTCGCCCTTGCAGATCTATCACTCGGAAACCACGCAAGAGGCCCTGGTTCAGATAAGCGATCACGATATCGATATTATTCTGGTCGATGTCAGAGATTTACCCAGACTCCGCAAGGAGATCAATGAATTGCTGGCTAGCACTTCTCTAACTACGAAGATCGTTCTGCTCGAGTCACCGGAAGAAATAGTCGATCTGGAACCATTCGCTCATTTGGGCCTCGAGACAATTTCCCTACCCCTGTCGCTGGAAAAACTGAAGAAGGTAATTGGTTAGCGGGCCTCCCCGCTGCAAGCGCGATTTCTGCATCTAACCTGAACAAAATCACCATCGGGTACGGTCTCTACTAACGATGACCGACAATCCTGTCCGTAAGGATCCAGGGATCACCTACTCATAGCTACCAGCGATCAAGATGACGTATCTGTTACTACTGGCGACAGTCATATTTCTGTCCTACTCAAACGGTGCCAACGACAATTTTAAGGGTGTAGCAACACTCTATAGCTGCGGCGCACTCGACTACCGCAAGGCAATCTGGACAGCGACGATCACCACCTTTGCCGGGTCGATCTGTTCATTGTTGCTGGCAGATCAGCTCATTGCAAACTTCTCCGGTCAAGGTCTGGTCTCTGCGGAGGTTACCGCGCAACCAGATTTTCTGATTGCAGTCTCCCTGGGGGCAGCCGCAACAGTCATGGCTGCTACGTTACGCGGCCTGCCCATATCCACTACCCATAGCCTTATCGGCGCTCTGACCGGCGCTGGCTTGATGGCAGTGGGTTCCAATCTCAACCTGCCAGTTCTGGCAAACAAGTTCCTGCTGCCGCTGTTGTTCAGTCCTATCGTCGCCATCCTGATGGTTGTGTTCATCATCCGCAGTGCCTATCGCATCGATTCCTGGCTCTCTCTCGACGGTAACGCGGGGGAATCCAGTTTCATCTGCATAGGGATTGTCAAGCTGTTGACCTATCCCTCTGGATTCAACTTCTGGCTACCGGTCTTCAAGGTAACGACTTCCGGCAACGCGCTCCCCAATCAGATCGCTTGCATCAACGTTGCATCCGTCATGCAGGCTGGTCATCTAATCAGCGGAAGCCTGGTGAGCTTTGCCAGAGGTCTCAATGACACACCTAAACTGGTTGCTCTCCTCGTCGGCGTGCGCGCGCTTGAAACAGAGTGGGGAATGCTGTTAGTTGCTGCATTTATAGCCCTTGGTGGACTATTCAATGCCAGCAAAGTTGCCCGAACAATGAGTAAAAAGATAACGTCCATTTCCCAACAGCAGGGCTTCGTATCAAATGGCGTGACAGCATTTCTGGTTATTTGTGCGAGCCGGTTGGGTATGCCGGTATCGACCACCCATGTGTCCGTAGGTTCGCTGTTTGGCGTGGGCCTTTTGTCCAACAAGACAGACTATGGGGTGATCCGGAAGATCCTGCTCAGTTGGCTCATCACCTTGCCAACAGCGGCCGCAGTAGCCGCATTGGTTTATCTGGCTGTCCACTGAACGCCAGACGCGCCGACCGGACACGCGACACAATCAGGATCTCGGTTCTACACGTCATCCAATAATGCACGCTGCCAATAGAATCTGTACCCAGCTCTCAACCTCATCTGTACGTCATCCAATAATGCACGCTGCCAATAGAATCTGTACCGAGCTCTCAACCTCATCTGCACGTCATCCAATAATGCACGCTGCCAATAGAATCTGTACCCAGCTCTCAACCTCATCTGCACGTCACGCAATAATGCACGCCGCCAATGGAATCTGTACCTAGCTCTCAACCGCTTCCACACGTCATCGAATAATGCACGCTGCCAATAGAATCTGTACCCAGCTCTAAACCGCTTCCGCTCGTCATCAAATAATGCACGCTGCCAATAGAATCTGTACCCAGCTCTCAACCGCTTCCGCTCATCATCGAATAATGCGCGCTGCCGAATCTGTACCCAGCTCTAAACCGGTTCTGACGCAAGGTGATAGTTTTACGATGGCAATTTAACTACAATCGTTCTCATTTCAAATCAAGATGACAGTCTCAATCGGGGGACGTCCGATTG
>JASMJM010000146.1 GCA_030749725.1 Pseudomonadales bacterium
GGGACATTCAGCCACGCAAGCTCAAGGAGATTCTCTTTGAAAGCCGCTTTATCGACGGCATCGAAGCGAAGCAACTGGGACTGGTCAATCGGCTGTACCCTAAAGAGACCCTTATGGATGAAACCATCGACTATGCCGAAAGGGTTGCCGAGAACGACTGGTTCCAGCTGCGACTGATAAAACTTGCCGTCAACCAGGCGCAGGATTCGCAGGGATTCACCGCTCACATCAGCGCGGCCCACACCATGCACATATTGAGTACTGTGGGGGAAGGCGACCCCGGATTTGCCCTTAAGAAGCCAGAAGGCAAGAGGCGCCCTATGGTGCAAAGGGCGCTGGAGAATTACCAGCGACACATGAAGGAGTAAGCACAAGACAGGAAGAACACAGACAATAAACTGGCATTTCACTTCGATATTTATCAAAATAGCGCGGCTTTGGCCATAAGATCGACAATAATGACAAGCGCTCGGAAATTTCACACCATTGAAGGCACGTTTGCGATGCAACGCGGAGTCCTCACCGACCCCGTTGTAGCCTATGAAACCTGGGGCGAGCTCAACGAGAAACGAGATAACGCCGTATTGATTTTCACCGGCCTGTCGCCCTCCGCCCACGCTACCTCATCGCCCGATGATCCCGCTACCGGTTGGTGGGAGGGTATCGTGGGACCCGACTGTGCAATCGACACCAATCGTTTTTTCGTAATCTGCATGAATTCGTTGGGCAGTTGTTTTGGGACCACCGGGCCCGCCTCGATAAATCCTGACAGCGGCAAACACTATCGTCTCGATTTCCCGGCTCTGCATATCGAAGATATCGGCAAGGTTGGCTACGAGCTGATCCAGTCCTTCGGAATTAAGAAACTGTTTTCGACAGTCGGCCCATCCATGGGGGGCATGACTGCACTTGCCTTCCTCATCCAATTCCCGGATGTCAGCGAATCTTTCCTATCCATTTCCTCTGCTGCCCGTGCCCTGCCATTCGCAATCGCCTTGCGCTCTCTGCAGCGGGAAACGATCAGGACGGATCCGGCCTGGGGTAAGGGAAGCTATCCGTTAGCAGAAGGTCCCATCATCGGCATGCGTCTTGCCCGAAAGTTGGGCATGATGACCTATCGATCCGCACAAGAGTTCGACAAGAGATTCGGTCGGGAGCGAATATCTGAAGAACGGCAGACCGGTGATCCATTCTGCATCGATTTCGAAGTGGAATCCTACCTGGAAGCCCACGCCAGCAAGTTCGTCGGCAGCTTCGATGCAAACTGCTACCTTTATCTTTCCCGGGCGATGGACCTGTTCGATGCCGCCGAGCACGGCGGTTCACTGGAAGCGGGCCTGGCCCGTGTCTGCGTCGACCGAGCCATGTTGATCGGGGTGGAGTCCGACATCCTCTTCCCGATTCACCAGCAAAGGGAACTGGCGGAAGGGCTGGATGTGGGCGGCAGGCAGGTGGAGTTTATCGAACTGCCCTCCATTCAAGGACACGATTCCTTTCTGGTTGACATGGATAGATTTCGACCGGTGATCACCCACTTCTTCAATCAGCAAGTGCTCAAGTTGTATAAAAAGGATCGTGACAAGGTCTGGCAAATCTGACGTCGATGCCGATGGTCAAACGGACAAGGCAGCGCTTATTTCGCTTCTGTCTAAACAGCGATTCCTGAGAAAATTAAAGTCTTTGACTACGCGATCAAAAGGAGTAGATTTGAAATTGGGGCTGCACCATGCTCCTTCCCGGTGGACATTATAATCTGCCAAGGCACGTAGACGGTGGGACTAAGATCTCCGATGAACCGTCGCAAGGTGCCTAAAACGGAAACACTTAGTAACCGTACGCCCCGCTTCACAGTGGGGCGTTTTAGTTTGGGAATTAGCGACAAAAGCCCCTGTCAGTGACAGGGGCGAATCTACCGTTCAATAACCTTCCAGCTCACCATAGCGGTTACGGTGGTAGGCAGCGTTGCCGAAACTGTGCTCACAGACTCTGGCGCGCTTCATAAAGAATCCGATTTCATGTTCATCGGTCATGCCAATGCCACCATGCATCTGGATGGCTTCGCTGCTGACCAGATTGTAGGTGTCGGTCAGACGCGCTTTTGCCAGACTGGCCAATTTGGGCACCTCATCGGAATCTTCATCCAGGGCTGAAAGTGCTTCCAGCACCACGGATTTAGAAAGCTCAATCTCGCAAAACATTTCGGCAGCCCGGTGCTTCAATGCCTGAAACGAGCCGATGGGTACACCGAACTGCTCACGCACCTTGAGGTATTCAAGAGTTCGCTCAAAGGCTTCCTGCAGACCGCCCAACATTTCGGCGCTCAGTACGATTCGACCGACGTCCAATACTTTATCCAATACGTCAGCGCCTTTGCCCTCTGCCCCTAACAATGCGGTTGCGGGGGCTTGCACATTGCTCAGCTCGATATTTGCAGCGTTGCGGCTGTCCGCCATGATGGTTCGTGTAGTTGATATACCATCCGAATCGGCAGCCACCAGAAAGAGTGACAGACCGTCCCTGTCGCCGGCTGTTCCGGAACTGCGAGCCACTACGACCAATTGATCGGCAACATGACCATCCAGTACGAACTTCTTGCTGCCGTTCAGCTTGTAGCCATCGCCTGACTTCTCGGCAGTGGTGCTGATATTGTAGGGACTGTGATGGGGGGTTTCTTCCAGGGCCAATGCGGTCAGCAGTTCGCCGCCCGCCAGAGCAGGCAGCAATTCAGCTTTCTGTTCGTCACTGGCACCTGACAGGATGGCACTGCTGCCGAGCACCGCGGTTGACATCAAAGGGGAAGCAGTGAGTGTTCGACCGCACTCCTCCATGACGACACCCATGCCCAGATAGCCAAACCCAAGGCCACCAAAATCCTCGGGAATGGTTATGCCGGCCCAACCCAGTTCAACCATCTGTTGCCAGATGTCCCGACTGAAACCGGTCTCATCTTTGTCGTCACGTAGCTTGCGAAGCTCGGTAATGGGTGTGCTCTTGCCGCAAAAGTCCTTGGCGGCATCTTTCAACATGTTCTGTTCTTCATTCAATACTAAAGGCATCTTCTACTCCCTATCAATCTGGTAACCCAAGCACTCGCTTGGCAATAATGTTTAACTGAATTTCTGACGTGCCACCCGCAATCGAACTTCCTTTGGACCGTAACCAGGTCCTGGTTAGTGTTCGTTCCTCACTGGTAAACATATCCCCTTCCCAACCGAACGACTGGGTCCCCATCGCCTTGAGTTGTAGTTCAAGTCGATCCTTACCCAATTCCGAACCATAATATTTGAACATCGAGGTGGCAAAGGTCGGTGTACCACCCGATGCATTTTCCGCCGCAGCCCTTCTCTGCGTCAGGCTGAACGCCTTGCTCGTCATAGTATTGCCAATAATCTGATCCCGCAACACTAAATCTGCCAACTTACCATCGTCCATGCCAATGTAATCCCTGGCGATCTGGGACAAACTCCTCAAGTTGTCATAGCGACCCCGCCGACCTCCCGAACTCATGCCGGAGATGGAGGAGCGCTCATGCTGCAACAGTCTCTTGGCCACGGTCCAGCCGCGATTCAGTTGGCCTACCAGGTCCTCTTTCTTGGCAATCGCATCGTCGAAGAAGGTTTCGTTAAAGGGTGAACTGCCACTGATCAACTTGATGGGGTTCACCTTGACACCCGGTTGGTCCATATCGATCAATACGAAACTGATGCCCTCGTGTTTGGGTGCCTGAGGCTCCGTTCTGACCAGGGTAAATATCCAATCGGCATTCTGGGCGCCGGATGTCCATATCTTCTGGCCATTCACCAGAAAGTGATCGCCCATATCTTCCGCCTTGGTCGCCAGACTGGCCAGGTCTGACCCGGCTCCCGGCTCGCTGTATCCCTGGCACCAGCGAATCTCGCCGTTGACGATCTTGGGAAGATGACGCTGTTTCTGCTCCTCGGTTCCATAGTCCAGAAGGGTCGGACCGATCATGCTGAAGCCCATGCCACCGATGGGACTTCTGGCGTTGATTCGAATCATCTCGTCCTGGAGGATGAGGAACTGATCCCGGCTCAGGCCGCCGCCACCATATTCGCTCGGCCACATAGGCGCCGTCCAGCCCTTCTCCGCCATGCGATCAAGCCAGACTTTTGCACCCGGATTCTCGTAGGTCTGGCTGGTGCCACCAGCAACCGCTTCGGCGTCTGTTCCCGAGCCACGCATGCTGTCTGGGCAATTGTCTGCCAGCCAGGCTTGTGTTTCCTCGCGAAACTCTCTTAATGTAGCCATTCTTGCTTCTCTGCTGCTTCGATCCAGTCGGTGTCGAGCAGGTTCTTCCGTAACCCTACCAAAGTGCTCGGACTATTAAATGAGCCAGGTCATTAAACATTCCTTAATCGGGTAATCCAAGTACTCTTTTGGCTAGGATATTGAGTTGTACTTCGTTGGTGCCACCGGCGATCGATCCTGCCCTGGATGCCAGCCAGGTGCGCGTCAGATTCAATTCCTCAGCGGTAAAGCCATCGCCTTCCCAACCGAAGGACTGCGTGCCGCGGGCTTTCAATTGCAGTTCCAACTGCTCCTTGCGCAGGTCAGCGCCGTAGAATTTGAATATGGAGGTAGCCGCACCAGGTGTGCTACCCGCCTCCGACTCCTCAACGGTGCGGCGCTGGGTCAAGGAAAAAGCATTGGCGTTCATTCGATACTGGATGATGGAGTCGCGAAGGACCGGATTGGCCAGGTGGTTATCGACCATACCGATGGTCTCCTTCGCCACGTCAGCCAGGCTGGTGGTGGTTTGGGTTGCCGCCGTCCTGCTGGCACCTGCACTTGCCAGAGCTCGAAGTCCGGATCTTTCATGCTGCAGCAGTCTTTTTGCCACCGTCCAACCCTGATTGACCTTATGTACCAGATCCTCCTTTGGAGCTTTGACATCGTCAAAAAAGGTCTCACAAAATGGTGATGCGCCGCTGATCAGCTTAATGGGTTTGATGCTGATGCCGGGGCTGTCCATGGAAAAGAGAACAAAACTGATACCCTCGTGTTTTGGGGCCTGTGGCTCGGTTCGTACCAGGCAGAAGATCCAATCGGCGAACTGTGCTCCGGACGTCCAGATCTTGGAACCATTCACCAGAAAGTGATCGCCCTTGTCCTCCGCTTTCGTCGCCAGACCGGCAAGGTCGGATCCTGCCCCCGGTTCGCTGTACCCCTGACACCAGCGAATTTCACCGTTGACGATCTTTGTAAGATGGCGCTGCTTCTGTTCTTCACTGCCATATTCCAGCAGCGTCGGGCCGATCATGGTGACACCCATCCCCTCCAACGGAGAACGTGCCTGTATTCTGGCCATCTCTTCCAGCAGCACGACAAACTCATCCGTATGCAGTCCTCCTCCGCCGTATTCCTTGGGCCAGGCAGGTACTGTCCAACCCTTCTCGGCCATCCGATCCAACCAGACATAGGAATCGGGATTCGGGCTGCGATGCTTGGAACCACCGCTAACAGTCTCTCCTTCGGTCATCGGGGTTCGCATCGATGCAGGGCAGTTTTCATCCAGCCAGGCACGTGTATCTTTGCGGAAGTCATCAAGGGCAGCCATGTTCATTCCTCCGTCGGGGGACGATCTCGTTATTGTGACTCGTTTCTTGCACCGCACAACGTATCTTGTTATTGAGCCGCTTATATTGCCTCAGTCCGTTTGGATAATAAAGTGGGGATCGGGGGGGGATCGGGGACAGACACTTGTCAGTGGGGATCGGGGACAGACACGAATTCACCGCCTTCGTATTGACGGGCCAAATCTTAATGGCTACCTTAAGGCCAACTTTTCGAGAGAGGTCTCCATGCGCTATATCATCTACGGAGCCGGTGCCATCGGCGGGACCATCGGCGCAAGACTTTTTCAGAAGGGACAGGACGTCATTCTGATCGCCAGGGGGCAGCACCTGCAGGCAATTCAGGCCAATGGCCTTATCCTGGAGGATCCGCACGAATCGGTAACCCTGTCGATCAAGGCCGTCGGTCATCCAGCGAAAATCGGCTTTCGTGAGGACGATGTCGTATTTCTCAGCATGAAATCCCAACATACCCTGTCTGCCCTCGAGGACTTGCGCGAAGCTGCCGGAGTGAATGTTCCGGTTATCTGCTGTCAAAACGGTGTTGCCAACGAACGTATGGCGTCGCGACGGTTCGACCGAGTCTACGCCATGGTGGTGATCCTGCCTGCCAGCCATCTCGAACCCGGTATTGTGCAGCACGAATCGCAAACGATCGGCGGAGTCCTCGATGCTGGCGTCTTTCCTGAGGGAACGGATCAACTCATCGAACAGGTCTGCATCGATCTTCGCGATGCCAATATCAGTGCTTACCCTGACGCAAAGGTTATGCGTCAAAAATATGCAAAAATGCTCAACAATCTCGGTAACTCGCTTCAGGCAGTCAGCGACGCCGGTGCAGACGCGAGGGACATCGCCCGTCAGATGGTTCACGAAGCGCTGGAGTGCTACCGAGTGGCCAACATAGACTGTGCCAGCCGTGAGGAGGTACAGGCAAGGCGTGCAGATCTTCTGCAGATGGGACAAATCAGTGGCCGCAATCGCGGTGGCGGTTCCTCCTGGCAAAGTATCATGCGATGCACGGGATCTATCGAAGCGGACTATCTCAACGGCGAAATCGTACAGTTGGGTAAGCTCTATGGCGTGGCGACGCCTGCCAACAAGACTCTGCAGCAACTTGGCAATCAAGTCGCCCGGGAGAAGGCCAAAGTAGGCACGATTCCCCTGGACGTTATCCGGACCATGATTTCCAAGGCGGCAGCGGACGATGCTCGACGTCTAAAAGATGAATCTACGTGACTGTTAATCGACTAACAGCTACACAGAGTCAACTGGAATCCCTGTTGACGAAGTACTGCCTACGGATCGAGCGACACAATGATCTGATCAAAGCAATCGTCCCAGGTAGCTATGCCAAAGATCGTATTCTCACGCGGACTGCACAGCTATTCGAGAGCTGGCCTGACCCGACTAACCGTCCCCCTCTCTTTGGCCTGACGCTGGGGGTGAAGGACATCATCCACGTCGATGGTTTCAGCACCGGCTGTGGGACCGCTCTACCCGATCACCTGTTCCAGGGCCAACAGGCAGATTGCGTGTCCAAGCTGCTACAGACTGGCGCCGTTGTCATGGGCAAAACCGAAACCACCGAATTTGCCTTCTTGGAGCCTGCCGCCACGCGCAATCCCCACAACATCGATCACACGCCTGGAGGATCGAGCAGTGGTTCGGCAGCGGGCGTCGCCAAAGGATTCTTTGATCTGGCGCTGGGCACCCAGACTGTCGGATCAGTCATTCGGCCAGCTGCCTATTGTGGTGTCATCGGTTTCAAGCCAACACTAGTGTTCTGTCCTAAACAGAACATATATTTAATAGTCTCTTTCTGGCTCTGCCCACCTTC
>JASMJM010000147.1 GCA_030749725.1 Pseudomonadales bacterium
TGGCAGGCATTTACGTCCTGCGATGGCGACAACCAAAACGCAAGAGACCCTATCGAACCCTGTTCTATCCAGTAACCCCTCTCATTTACCTGCTCATCACCACCTGGACGATCGTCTACATTCTGATCCAGCGCCCCGAAGAGGGTTTGCTGGGGCTTGGATTAATTGCCTTCGGCGGCGTCTTTTACTTCTTCTCGGCGAAGCTGAGTCAGAACATGTAACCACCTGCCTCGCATTTACGTTTTCTGCCATGCAGTCCGGTGCCATTCCGGCAGACACTCGCTTCCTGCTGCCGTTCACCCATGCTGGATTTCCGCGTTTAGGCCCTGAGTTCGTCTCAGCGAACCCGGTTCAGACGGCCTGTTTCAGACGGCCTTGACTTGTGTAATATACATAAGTAATATGTTCTTATCATATGAATACATATTACTCTATTAGATATGGAGATATAGTCATGAAGAGTGATGATTCAAAATATGACGACCTCACTGGATTACTCAAGCGCGAAATGTTCGAAACGGAATTCAGTGACCGCGTAAGCCAGGCAAACGAGAATCGCTACGCGCTGACCCTGGCTATGGTTGATATTGATACGTTTCTTAAGATCAATCAGGACTATGGCCACAAGGGTGGCGATGAAGTGTTGAAAGGTCTGGCCGCTACCATGCAGAGCAATGCCGGCGAGGATACTCTGATATTTCGTTTCGGCGGGGATGAGTTCATTCTGGTCTTTATCAATACATCCAGGGAACAGGCGTTCCTGGCAATGGAACGTATTCGATCCGAGATCGAACAGCGCAGAACCTATGAGGAAACGGAGATAGAAGTGACCATCAGTGTGGGGATCGCATCCTGTCCCGTGGATGGGAACGCCGCCGATGAGTTGCTTCGTAAAGCTGACCAGGCGCTGTATCGGGCAAAACTCGCTGGCTCAAACCAGGTACTGCTGGCTCAAGATGAACGCATGGTACCCAAAACGACTCACTACACAGAAACGCAGTTAGAGCGACTGTCAAACCTGGCGGAAGAGATGGAAGTCAAGGAGGCGAGATTACTGCGCGAAGCACTTGACGACATTATCAAGAAGTACAAGCTAACCGGAATCGAGAACTGACGTAGCGAACGCCCTGTCCACTGGGCACAGCACCTGGGCAGGAGCGTCCTCGTATCCACTATTCGCAATAGATCCTGACCGTCTCTTTTTTCCCTGTGACGTCTACTGTCAACTCACCCAGTGCGTTGATGAGTTCATCGGTATCCATCTTGCTGAATTCCCTCAGGTCAATTCCTCTGGATTCGAGCTCTTCGCTGGCGCCCCTCGGCATCATCGCCTGAAGCTTGATCCCCGTGCTGATCAGTTTCAAGGGAATGCGGATATCCACGCGATCATCGTTACCGTTCACCTCGACACGTAAGAATCTAGGGGTAGCATGCCCGGTTGGGCTATCTTCCTGACTGACAAGGGCAGGACTGCTCACCGTGGAATCAAGAATGGTCGGCGTAAGTTTGTCGAGGAGACGATCGGCCTCCTCGGCTGTAATCTTGCCATTCATCAACATATCCAACACTTTCCTTCTTTCAACTGACATGACAGATCTCCTCAATCATCAGATAAATTCAATAAAAACGTCATCTTGGGAATTGTGAACTTCTACCAACAGACCGCTTAAGGCGCTGACGACCTGCAGCAACACGAGGATCTGGTGCCACCTGCCTCGATGCGCGTTATGCGGTCTGCTCTGGATGAGCGAGATTATCGCTGCCAGTATCCAGAGGATCCCAACAAGTGGCCACAACAGGAATATCGGCAGGTATAGGTTCACTCTGCGTTTACCACCGATCTTGATCACCAGCAGCCATGGCGGCATCATCGTAGTAGCTCCAGCGCCTGGCTCGCGTCGATGTCCCCGTTCTCCAGTTTTTCCAGCACCTCGATTTCGGGTGCCTTAGCCTCAAACTGCTGATCCAGTTTTGCTGCCAGGTGATTCAGCCGGTTCTTAACCGTCGGGTAGCTTATCTCGAAGAGTTCCTCCATCTTCTTGAGTGAACCGTGGTAGCGCAGGAAAGCAGTCAGAAACATCTGCTCTGCCGGGTCGAGATCTGCCAGGGGCGAGATCTCGAATTGGCCCTGCAGTTTCATCCCACAGTCCAGACACTGGACCTGATGGATCGCCATTCGTCGCTCACATTCGGGGCATTTTGCCTTAGAAATATCCATTGCACCCTCCGATATATTGAGAACTATAGCAGTATAGTTCAATATTATCAAACTAAAGGTCAATAATATTGATGTTTCGTCCCGCATTAGTGATCTTACTGCGTACCCAACGAGTTGGATTGACGACGAGCCGTGGGGCGCCCTGTACCTATGTGCGTGATCCTGACCCAACGAGTTGGGTTGACGACCAGCCGTGGGGCGCCCTATACCCAGCGTCGACATCCAGATTGACCGATTCAGACGGGACATGACAAACTGTCGGATCGTTTCGTGATGCAGGGGAGAGATGTTTTGGATGAAACTTGGCTGGATGCAAACACAGACTTTGAATGGGCGGTAAACAAGTCGGCAGAGCCATTGGCATTTGCAGATATAGAAACCTACATCCAACAGCTAAACAGCGACTGCTACGCCGGCCATGAGGATTGGCGTTGCCCTCGGATCGAAGAGCTCATCACGCTGATAGACTTCTCTCGCGCCGCGCCGGCCATGCGCGAAGAGATACCCTTTCGGGACGATGACGGATATTGGTCAATCACTCCTTCGGCCAAGAACGATACGATGGCCTGGTACGTCGACTTTCATTTTGGATTCGTCCATTTCAATGTGAAAGCTAATGACTTCTTGGTGCGCGGGATACGAGACGCTCGGTAAGAGACGCTCTGTAAGAGACGCTCTGTAGGAGGCACTCCATAGCACGCCGGCGCCCACGATCACTGTCGACCGGTCCCCACCTCAATACCATCGTCAAGCAAGAGAACTCGTCAGCACATTCGAGGAACTTAAGCAGGTAATCCTGCGCCCGCAGATGCAGCCAACACACTATCAGGAGTGACTATGGATCTTTCCAGCAAGCAATGCATACCTTGTCGCGGTGGTGTTTCGCCCCTCAAAGGTAAACTACTCGACGAGCTACACGATCAGCTAAACGACGGTTGGGAGATTGTCGATGAACACCATCTGACCAGAAGCTTTAGGTTCAAGGATTTCACCGGTGCGCTCGTCTACGTTAACCGTATAGGAGAGATGGCAAACGAACAGCAGCACCACCCGGATATCTACTTGGCGTGGGGTAAGGTGCGAGTCGATGTATGGACGCACAAAATCGATGGACTCACCGAGAGTGACTTTATCTTCGCGGCGAGAGCTGACCAGCTAGTTGAGTCTCAGGAGCCATCCCGGAACGCCGGTCAACAATGAACGCCAGGTAGATCGAGGCACTGGTCAAAGAAGCCGGACTATGGCTCCTTCAGACCCCATGCTCAGTTCGGGCAATGATGCTGTCCTGCAGTTGCTTGCTCAATTGCGTAAAGAAGGCGTTGTATCCAGCTACCTTTACCATCAGGTCTCGATATTTCTCCGGCTCCTTCTGTGCGGCTCTGAGGGTATCCGAAGAAATGACGTTGATCTGCACGTGATAGATCTTCTGATCGACAAACGACCGGATCAGGTGAGTCAGTTTCTGCACGTTGCCGTTCCTGACAACTGCCGGGTCGATTCTCATATTGAGTATGAGGCCACCGAGCACCTCGACGGCATCTACTTTACCCATCGACTTCAGTACCGCCGTCGGCCCGTTCACATCGCTGCCGGCACCGGGTGAAGCCGCCTCTGCCAGCGGCTCCCAGGCATGCCTGCCTGAAGGAAGCGCCCCGACGGCGCTGCCGAGTGGTACGTAGGCTTGCATCGGAGACCCTCCAGGACAGCCGTAACCACCCCGCAGATTCTTCATCTTGGTGAACTCGGACGCCCACTGATGTACCACCCAGGCGACCTGTTCGTCTGCATAGTCATCATCGTTGCCGAACTTGGGCACCTGCAGTAGCTTTTTGCGCACGTCAACATCGACAATGTCGTCGTCCAAGGCATCACACAACTCCGCCATGGTCATCGTCTTATCATCGAACACCAGCTTCTTAATGGCAGCCAGGGAGTCCCCTGCGTCGGTCGAACCGTTCGCTACACAGCCGGTGTTGAAATTGTAGTGCGCGCCACCCTCTTCCCTGCACACCCCCGCCTCAATGCAATCGTCAATCAGGGCCGACTCATACACGGTCGGGGCTAAATCAATGAGGTGTTGTTCGTGCTTGCTGCCGCCAATCTGCGTGTTTCTCTTCATAAAAGCCACTTGCAGGCGATAGGCTTCGCGTACTTCTTCAAAAGATGAAAACTGCCGGGGATCGCCGGTCTCCAATCCTATTTTCTTGCTATCAGATCGCCTCACACCATTCGTTAGCACCAATTCCATCGCTGCAGCAAGGTTAGTGCTGCCGTAGTAAAGATAGCCGGAATCCTTCCCGGGTATCCCCAGCTCGATGCACCCGATCGGGGCGCCCGCTCTGGCATCCACCAGCGTCATCGGGGTTCCACCCAGGCTTCCCCGGGCTAGGGCCTGAGTTATCAGCACATCACTGTTGATGAATTGTGGATGACCGGTTCCGAGAGCGCTTAACTGGCACCCCTTGATAAGCAGTTCCTCCGGCATGTTATTGTGCACTTGCACGCTGAAGAAGGGCTGCCGCAATCTGGTGTGCATCATGCCCTCAATGATCATGTATGACATGTCGTTGGTGGCATCGCCGCCATTAGCTTTGACCCCGCCAACCGTGACAGCGGCAACGGGAGGCGCGTGGTTAAGCTTGATCAGAAAGCAATCGATCAGCTCCTGTGCCTGATCCCTAGTTACGCGTCCTTCCTCGACATCACTTCTATAGAAAGGGTACAGATACTGATCCACTCTGCCGACACTTTGGCCGCCGGCGGTGGGTATCTCCCAGAGCTGCAGCACCCAGGTGAAGTAACACGATTGTATCGCTTCGTGGAATGTTCTCGCTGGCCTCGCCGGCACGCGATCGCATACCTCGGCAATTTTCAGCAGCTCTGCCTTCCTGCTGCCATCTGATTCCTCCTGCGCCCTTTGCCTTGCCTTAACGGCAAACCGTTTGCCTAATTCGGCGGCTGCCTGCATGGCCAAGACGACGCCCTCGAGGAATTCGGTTTTCTTAAGGTCCTCCGGTTCAGTCGGATCCAACCGTGCCAGCCTGTCCTCGGCGTCCGCCTTTATACCCAGAAAGCCTTTCTGGATCACTTTGTCGTAGCCGATGATATTGTGGCCGTAGTGACCGCTGAAGCTCTTTTCGTAGTTGCCGTTTCCCTTCCAATACGGAATGAGCTCCTCTCTGAGCTCTCTTATCTCTTCTTCACTGAAATCGGCTGGATCGAATGTGTCGTAGCCCGCGAAGTTGGTGAGGCGTGAGTCGCCCCCCTCTCGGCCCAGCATGGCTTCGAGCCCAGGACCACTTGCCGGGCTAACGCTGATGCCCCGTGGCTTAACGTTTGAGTAACCGACCAGAAGCTCATCCGGGTAGATGTCGATCGGTATCTCCCTGACGAGGGCCGCGAATACTTTCGCCCTGCGGGTGATCATCGACTCTCCCTCAGTCTCCTTCATAACCCGGGTTTCAATGCGTGCCCGGTCGATCGAAGGTGTAGATTTGAGCGTCATGAAGGCTTCCCTGAGCCTTTCTACTCTTGCTATCGGCTCTATGGTTGCCATGCTGCCCAGCAGCTTGGCCACAAATTCATCTTGTGGTCGTTCAACAGCCTCTTCCGTCACATCTACGACTGAAAGTCCCATATTACGATCTCCATCTTCCGTTGTTTTGTCTTGCGGCCCGGGCGCACGCCTATAATACCCTATCTTCCGTGGGGTTGAATATCACATGTTTGGGGATGGTGTCAGGGGAGAACCTACGTTGCTGAACGACGCAGCTACGCTTCTGTCATGCAGATCTTTCGGGTGATGCCGCCGGTCTGGCATCAGAGTTTCTAACGACCACATTGTCCCTGCCCTGATCTTTCGCTGCAGACAGCGCCCTGTCCACCAATTCGATAAAGTCGCTGCTCTTCCGGTCTGCGCTGGGTACGATAGTAGCTCCACCGATGCTGACCGTCAGTGTGCATTCATCGATTTCCAGAGATTTCACCGCCAGGCGGATCCGTTCCGCGACGATAGGCACGCCTTCGGCATCGGTTCCCACCAGCAGAGCTGCAAATTCCTCGCCGCCGTAACGCATGACCCGGTCGCCGGCTCTGTGCAGACAACCCCGAATGGCCTGCGCGACCTCCACCAGACACTGATTACCGAAGGGATGCCCACTGCTGTCGTTGACTTTCTGGAAATCATCCACATCGATCAGTAACAGGGTCAGATCTGACTTTTCCCTCAGGGCCCGGCTCCATTCCATATGGAAGGACGCATCGAAATGCGCTCGATTACCCACCTGGGTCAGACCATCGGTTTGGCTGACCTTCTGCAATTGAACGTTTTGCTTTGACAGGTCTTCGTTTTCCCGGGAGATCATCTCGAGTCTGCGATTGGAGTCCTGCCGTGTCTGATAGATGCACAATCCCATTCCCATGCTCAGAATGACGATCTGAGTGACCAATCCGAGCTTGGTAAAGAGATGTATCAGTAACACCCGATTGAATCCGCCGACTTCCGGCAGGATCAGCCCGCACATCCACAGCACCGCGGTACACAGTAGAGCTACGCTGTAGATCCTGGCCGCATCGAATCCTCGTCCGGCAACGTAAAGCCCCAGCGCAATATCGGCCAGCTGAATGGCGAGATAAACCGTCACGGTCAGCGCGAGCACTTGCGTGGCAGGCATAAAAAGTGTCGCGACCAAGCTGAGCGGGACTACCAGCATGCAGGTCTTCAGGACGCCGTCGAGTCGTGGATGCTGATCGGGAGTTTCCAGGTAAGTGCGCAGAAACTGCTGCTGCAATAGCGTCATTGCTATAACCGCAGCCACGGCAAAATAGATTGAAGGCAGCCAGGGTGCGTCAGATATCCGAAACAGATTAGCATCTCCCCAGATGAGGATCAGCATACCGGTCAGCAGGACCAAGCCGTTGAGGAGGAACAGGACCTCCCGGGCAAAGACGGCAAGGCAGAGGTTGTAGATCAGAAACCCGAGGCCAACGCCGATGATCAGCCAGTTGATGGATTGCACCAGCAGGAACGTCTCCGCCATGCCGGAACCTACGTCCATTGGCATTGCAGCTTCGGTAGATGACACACAGAATGTGACCAGGAGGCCGGCAAAGATGAGCAATCTGTTTCGGTGCATGATTTCACATTGGTTCGCCGATTGGTGAGACGATCCTATCCAGTACGCTTGGCTCAAGCATTCCCATGCCCATCTTCAGCTATTCCTCTTGAATAGCAAAGAGGTTATCAACCGGATTCCATGGGTATATCGTCATCGGAGGGCGATGCACTGGACAGTCTCGGATGGTTCCCCGACAATTGTCGTTTTCATCCCAACCGGCAGCCACCTTGACCAGCCGCAGCACTCATCTGCGAACCTTCATTGCCCTGAAACCTGAAGCAAACATTATCAGGCAGCTCGTGGCGTGCATAGATGGCCTGCAGGGATGTGGCTGGAGTCGACAGGTACGCTGGACCGCCGACAGTAACCTCCACATGACGCTGCGCTTCATCGGCAACACGGATACCTCGATTGTTGCCGATCTCCTGCAGGACCTTAGCAGCAACTGCAATCCTGCGCCGATCCCATACGAAATCGACAACGTTCTGATTTTCCGGTCTGCCAAGCGGCCAAGCGTAATAGCGGCAACCGTTGCCGACAATGCGCAGCTCAATGAGCTGGTAAGAATCCTGGAAACGTTACTGCAATCTCACGGTTTTGCAGCGGAGAGTAAATCATTTCGCGGCCACTTTACCCTCGGGAGATGCAGGCGCGGTTTTCCAAAAGGAACATCGATCGACTACCCGTTTGATCCGATTCGATCGGAGGCAACACAGCTGGTTCTGTACCAGAGCGACACCAGGCCGAGCGGCGCCGTATATACATCGTTGGGGTCGATATCGCTCTGATCAATAACCGTTCAAATCCCAGTTATAGTCCAGATCGGTCTTGATTCGTTTGAATGTAATATCCGTTCTTCTCTCGCGGATGAACTCCTGCACCCCACCCACCTCATCGAAGTCGTCATCGTACCACTTGAATATCTTGGATAGGTGAAGGACATCACCTTCCAGCTTGGTACCCTTTCCCAGCGGGCTAATAAATCGCGCTACCTGGTCATCCAACTGGCTGTACAATAGCTCAGCTCTGTATGCTTCCAGTCTGAGGTCGGGACAGCTTACCGAGGCACAGTTAAGGGCGAAGTGAATTCGCGCTTCTCCCATGGGGCGCAATATACGGTTTTCGATATCATCCAGAGATTTCTTCTGCCCGTTCACCTCAATCACCGGTATGTCCCATGCGTCCCGAATCCAACTGCCAATGTCACGAATGCCGGCCACCGGCCAATGATCCAGTATTACCTTTATGGTAAGGACGTTATAGGCATTGACAAAGAAACTGATTTTTTCATCCCGGGACTTCAGCTCGGATTGGGGATAACTGCTGATCTGATCGATCAGAACCTGCAGTCTTGGATCCTTCTTGAGATTTGAGTAGTCCACCATGTTAACGGGTGAACGCTGTTTTTCCCCAACGCTAACGTATTCACTTAGTAGTTGATCATAAAGATCCCAATCGATGGGATACGCGGCCCCTTCTGCCCCCGGGACCTGCGCCGGCCAGGCAACCGACAAACAGGTCGCCAACAGCATTGCTAACATTTTCATTATGGGGGCGTTAGACACTTCTCATACACTCTTCAGCGCTCTTAACTACTAGACCCCACAAGTAGAGCATATTTTTCGCAACATTACTCAGGAGAGTATCCGAGGTGTCGGACACCCTCCTAAATGCCGCTTTACTTCCTCCAGGCACTGACAGATAGTAACGGCTGAGACAACCATGGAGCACCGTTATGAAATTCGGACTATTCGGCATCGGCTCGGGTCCCTGTGCACAGCCTGAGGTAGCCAAGGCGGTTGCCCAAGCGGCAGAACTGGCCGGCTATGATTCACTCTGGACCGGAGAACACGTCGTTCTGCCGGATCCTCAAGCACCTCCCTCGCCGGCACCGCCGGAAGCACCCATGCTGCATCCATCCACCATTCTCGCTTACCTGGCGGGCGTAACTTCTACGATCAAGCTGGGAACCGGCATCGTCCTGATTGCGCAACGCAATCCGCTGGTCCTCGCCAAGGAGATCGCCAGCCTGGACGTGGTAACCCAGGGCCGATTGATCTTCGGAATCGGCGCCGGCTACCTAAAGGCCGAATTCGATGCGCTGGGAATTGAGTTCAGCGAACGTGGCGCCAGAACCGACGAGTACATTGAGGTCCTTCGCAACTTATGGCAAAGCGACAATCCTGAGTTTTCCGGCAAGTTCACAAGATTCAGTGCCATTCAGAGTCGACCCCGACCGGCACGGGAAGGCGGCCCACCCATTGTGGTCGGCGGCGCCAGCCCGGCAGCCTTGCGCCGGGCCGTTCAGAAGTGTCATGGCTGGTATGGATTTGCCTTGGACCTCGATTCCACAACGACCTGCATCGCCGGCTTACAGGAGGCAGCCAAGAAATACGAACGACCTGCCGGGCTGGGGGAACTCGAGATCAGTATCACACCCAGACACAGGCTCACCCCCGACCAGGTATCCCAGTATGAAGATGCCGGCGTGTCAAAGCTCATTCTCCTGCAGCCCGGTTCGAATCAGCAGGACTTGATCGACTACCTCAACAATACAGCGGAGCAATTAATGTGAAGTGGCTGGGAAGGCTTTGATGAGCGAAACAATAGGATTGATCAATCCGGGCGCCATGGGTGCATCGGTGGGTGCTGCCGCGGCCGGCACGGATCATAGAGTGATCTGGGCATCATCCGGTCGCAGCGATGCATCGCGAGAACGGGCTGACAAGGCCGGGCTCGAGGACTGCGTCACGCTACAGCGCCTGATTGAGCAGAGCGACATCATCCTCAGCATATGCCCGCCTCACGCTGCCGAAGCGGTCGCCGGGGAAATCGCTGCCGCCGGCTTCAGTGGCACGTACCTGGAAGGCAATGCCATATCACCCAAGCGCACCCGCAAAATAGAGCAGTTGATCCTCTCCTCCGGCGGCCGTTTCGTGGATGGCGGTATCATCGGCGGGCCGGCCTGGCGGAAGGAATCCAACACGCGCCTGTATCTGTCCGGTGAGCAGGCGATCGATATCGCCGCATGTTTTTCTGGTTCTCCCCTTGAAGCGATCGTTATCTCCAATCAGATCGGCGCGGCATCTGCATTGAAAATGACGTTTGCCGCGTATACCAAGGGCAGCACCGCTCTTTTGAGCGCCATTCTCGCCGTGGCGGAGCGCTCCGGTGTCAGAGCAGAGTTGGAACGACAATGGGGAGACAGCTTTGCAGAGCAGACGCGTAACCGGGTGGCGGCGAATACAGCCAAAGCCTGGCGCTTTGCCGGTGAGATGCGCGAGATCTCGGCAACCTTTACCGATGCAGGTATTCCGGGTGATTTTCACGAGGGAGCTGCGGAAATCTTCGAGCGTCTGAGTCAATTCAAAGATCGAACGGGAGTTCCCGCCATCGAAGAAGTGCTGGATGCTCTACTCGACCCTTCCGGTAGTAGCTAACGACCCAACACTGTCAGCATCTCTGCGACGCTGGTAAATTTGACCCTTGGTCGTCCGGATTCCTGACCACGGGCCACTTCCTCTGCATCGATCACGGACCAATCGTCATAGGAGATGAACTGTGGCTGGCGTTGCTTGACCAACTCTTCCGCGGCTTCTCTTTGTGGCTTGGCGGGAGTCAGCATTCTCTCCGCCTGCAGATCTTCCATCATGCAGACAACAGTCTCCCGTGCATCCTTCTTATTGGTGCCGATAACACCTGTCGGACCCCGTTTGATCCACCCCGCCGTGTATAGACCAGACAGCGGCTGGCGGCTGGCCCCCTCTACGATGCGTCCTTTCTCATTCTCGATGGTGCCCCAGTTCTCATTGAACGGGATGCCAGGCAGGGAGACACCGCGGTACCCCACGGACCTGAAGACCAAGCCAACCGGCAGAGTCTCAAAACGATCTGTGGCTCTGGGTCGTACCGAGCCGTCCTCGCTCTGGAACGCCTCGTTTCTGACCATCTCCACTGCCTCGACGCGGCCGGATTCAGAACCGATGATCTTGGTCGGCGATACCAGAAACCTGATGGCGAGCTTGCGGCTTTTGCCGGTTGGCTGCGCGTCGGCGAATTTCTGAATGGCCACTACATTCTTCTTCCTTTCCTTGTTCTTGCTCTTCGCCAGCTCTTCCCGGCTGCATGCGTCGAGTTGTGCCTCGTCACTGCGCACCTCTACATCCGCGGCTGCCAGCTCACTCAGCTCCCTGATTTCCGGCGTCGAGAAGGCGGCCTGAGCAGGTCCCCGCCGTCCGAGGATATAAACTTCCTTGACGTTGCTCTTGGCCAGCGCTTCGATGGCGTAGTCCGCCATATCGGTCCGCAATAATTCAGCTTTGGTTCTACACAGAATCCTGGCTACGTCCAAGGCGACATTGCCCAGACCGACGACGGCCGCACGAGTTTGGGAGAAATCGAACTGGTAATCCACAAAGTCGGGATGGCCGTTGTACCAGGCTACAAAATCAGTGGCTGAGTGGCTGCCGGCAAGATCTTCTCCAGGAATCCCCATACTTCGATCGGTCTGTGCGCCAGTTGTGAACACCACTTGATGGTAGTGTTCCTTCAGATCGGGCAGCTCAATGTGCCGGCCGAATTCAACGCATCCATAGAATCGATAGTCTGGTGTTTGGGCCCTCTTGTCGTAGGCCCGGATCACGGATTTATACTTCTGATGATCCGGCGCAACCCCTGTTCTGACCAATCCAAAAGGGGATGGCAAGCCATCGAACATATCCGTCTGTACACACAGATCTTTCCGTTTCAGCAAGCTGCTTGCGGTGTAGAATCCGGCCGGACCTGCACCGATTATGGCCACACGAAGGGGATTTTCCGGACTGCCCACTTTGGACATCGACGATTCCTCGCTTTAACCACCGAATCGATAACGCAGTTTTACCACCAACTGTTCAGCTACCGGATCGCTGTACGTATCTGACAGCATCGAGCTGAAACCATCTTCAGCACCTGCACTGACAATATTACCACCACGCGTGTATACGAGGTACAGGTCAGACAGCGGGGCGATTTCCCACTTGTACCGAAACTGAAACACCAGACTGCTGATAGTGAAGTCATCACTGGTTTCGCCAGGAAGTTTTGTCCAGCGCGTTACCCGCCCACCACCTTCAGGGACCCGGTAGAATTGCTGCTCGCGGGCCTTTACACCGACCCACTGCAGTACCGCCCTGATCTGTTGATTCGCTGACAGAAAGACATTGGCGTCTATTCTGGGCTTCCACTGCTCCGCTGCATAGGTCGTGAAATTCCCGCCGCCTCGATGCAGCAACCAGCCACCCTTGTTTTCATATCCGACCCTGAGTCGCAGATCGAAACGATCCGTCGGTATATAACGAATACTCACTGTCGCCTTCTGGCTGACGTCGCCGAGGCTCTCGTTACTGAGCTCGAATTGACTGAATAGGCTCCATACTTTGGCCCCATCGGTGCCAAAACCGATCTCCCCAGAGTACCGATCTTCAATCAGAAAGTCGCCGTTGTCGACGCTGTTTCGATCGTCCCAGCGTTCCGGCAGGTACTGGAACTCAAGCTTCATGTCGGTCTGGTTGTGGAACTGCCAGTATCGCTTTATGACGTAACGACTGTTCACCAGCCTGCCTTCGAAATTGTAATCCCGGTCCGCCGATATTTCCGTGGTACGACTTTTGGAACCCGGCACATTCGATTCATTGCGCCGGTACTTATACTGGAAGGCCCGCAGATCATTCCTGCGCAGATAACCCAGGTCATGCAGATCCAACTCCTCGTCCAGCCAGTCGAACTGCAATTCATGTTTCGAGCCTTTCTTCGGCCGATAGGTGAGATCGGCCGTCAATCCATAGCCGACATCGAAACTGTCACTGCGAATCACCTGCGTTGCCCAGTCCCAGATTCCTGCTTCGCTGCGATATCTGCCGTCCACCGCACTGACCTTTGCCTGCCGGTCCGGATGGTCCACCACGGAGGATAGAAAACCCAGTGACCGATAATGTCCATTGGATTGCTCATGCAGCAGACGTGTGACCAGGAAATCACTGCCTTCGGAAGTCACATGATATCCGCCACTCGGATCCGTGACGGCGAAGACGCTGTCATCTTCGAACGCTGTTAAGGCGCCGTAGCGGAACTGCCCCATCTGACCCGTGAGTTTCATCGCCCCCAGAAGATCGGTCTCCTCGGCCCGTTCGACCTCATCGATGTGGCTACTGCTGGCAATGTCCGGGGCACCATTGGACGCGCCGATGCGGCGGGTATTGACCAGATTGATCCGACCGGTTTCAAAGATTTCCTGGCCTTCCAGGAAGAACGGGCGTTTTTCCGAAAAGTAGGATTCAAAGGCGGTCAGATTTACCTTCAGCTCATCCCGTTCGATCTGGCCAAAGTCGGGATTGACCGTAGCCGTCAACTGCAGACCAGTGGACGGTCGCCAGAACAAGTCAGCTCCCGCCTTGTATGCCGTCTCTCCCCGCACCCGCATTCTGGTGGTGGAACTGAACGGATAGAAGGCATATTCGCTTTTGGGATCGACTCCATCAATGGCGATCTTGTGGAATGATGACAGGTACTTTGGCTGGGTTCGCGGCAGTGCCGGCCAAGACCACAGTTCATTCATGTGGGCGACCATTCTCGAGACGTAGATACCAACGGTCCGCTCAGCGCTCGAATCCGGCAGCGCAAACATGGACCAGGGAAACAACACCTCGGCAATCCAACCCTCTTCATCGGCGCTGGTTTTGGCATACCAGGGACCGTCCCATTCACGAGTCAGTTCCCGTTCCGGCAAGATGGTGGAGTCACCCATGGAGCCGCCGAGACTGACACTGAAGTAGTAGCCATAAAGACCATTGCCGGAACTGTCGATCCCTATGCCGATACTGTCTCGTCGGCGATAGCTGTCCCGCGCTGACAGACGGGCAACCTGAAGGCTTTTGGGTATCTCACACCAGACACCTATATAGATCCCCTTTTCGGTGTAGAAGAACTTCGAAATAGTGGCGTACGGAGTGCTCTCGAGGGTATCGGGAAAGACTACTTTCATGCCATCGAATCCCGTCAGGGCAGACCAGACAGGTTCATCCAACTGACCGTCGATATTGATGCGCGCCTCTGCTTCAGTTACCCGGGCAACATCCGGCTCTGCACGGATCGATGTGGCGCAGCAGAGCCCGACCAGGGCTACGATCAGGCAGGAGCAAACGGTTTTTAACGCGGGGTAATCTGGCAAACTCAAATCGATATCTACTTCCAACTTCTAAACAGCGTAACGCAAGCAAAGTGAGTAGGCCGGTCGAAAAGGCCCACTCGCAGGAAGGATCAACGATTGGTGTTATTGGATGTTATGTCGTGAAACTGCCACTTGTCGCCGGGACTTCGTTGTCCCAACAGCCCTATTGAGGGTGCTGCAACATCTTCGTACAACGAGCATTGCATATTAGCACACTCAGTGATTTCTTGAAAGATCGGCGCAATTGCTGCCACGTGATATGGATCACGTCGGGTCCGAGACGGTGGGCTCCATGGCGCAATCCAAGTGCAATCGCGACGGGCCATTGGCTTCTTTTTCCTGGTGTCCAATTTCCACTATAATGCGCAGCACGATTTCAGGATGAGCGGCTGGCCGGACAAGCAAATCAGTCCGGGCGCCGATATCAGAGGATTGAACTCATCTCCCCCTATCAGCCGGTAAAGACTGTGGATAGCCAGGTAACAACCACGGCTTGGGGCCCGCCGTCCCCATTGGACAGGTTTCTCACCAGGATCGGTATTCGTAACGAAGAGAAGAGCGTTACTGCCCTGCTTTTCTCCAATATGTTTCTCAGCGGCATCACGCTCGGCATGATACGCGTGTGTGCCTACACGTTGTTTCTGTCCCGTTTCGAATCGAAGCAACTCGCCCTGATCGCAATCCTCCTTGCCGTCACGGGCACCCTGATGACCCTGCTCATCGACTGGTTGACGCGGTACTTATCGGTAAGAGGCTATCTCTTCACGATTTTGGGATTCATCCTGTTTGGCTTACTTGCATTCCGTTCCCTGCTGAGTGTCGGCGAATCGCCCTGGCTGATATTTGCCTTACCGCTCTGGTTTGAACTGGCGTACATGTTGTACAGCCTGGAATTTACATCTCTCATGGCCCGGTTGCTGAACGTACGCCAGACAAAGCGACTGGCTGCCTTGGTGCGTTCAGGTGAATTTCTGGCGGAAATGGTGGCGGGGCTCTCCATCGTAGTGCTGCTTAAGTACATAGAGGTGGCGGACCTGCTGATCGTCGCTAGTCTGGCCACCCTCGGTGTCTTCCTGATCGTGCAGCGGACCGTGTCTGCCTTCGAGCAAAAACTCACGCTGACCAGCGAAGACTTGGCACCGCAGGAACAAAAGGGCAACGGGTTCGGCACACTGATACGTCAGCCTTATGTACGCTTTATCTGTATCTGTGAGACTGCCTATCTATTTGCCTACTTCTTTCTGGATATCGCCTTCTACGAATATACCTCCGCTCAACTGACGGACCAGCGGGAACTGGCTGCATTCCTGGGCCAGTTCTTTGCACTGGCAGCATTCCTTACCATGATCTTCATGGTCTTCCTGTTCGCCCCTTTCCTGCGAAGGTTAGGCGTTCTGGCTGGAGTCGTCGCCTTTCCCATTGTCGTAGCAGCCGGTTCCGCTGTGCTCAGTCTAATGGAGTTCAGCAACCTACCCCTCACGCTAATCTTTATCGTCATGGTGCTGACCAATGGATCCCGTTTCATCCTGCAGTCGTCTGTCTGGCGACCCAGCATCGCCATCCTGTTCCAGGTTCTGCCGGATCGGCAACGGGCACTGGGCACCTCCCTCATCGAAGGCATCATCGATCCGCTGGCAGGGGGGATAGCCGGAATCTGCCTATACCTGCTAACGGATTACCTGGGCTGGCAGCCACACCAGTTTCTGCTTGTTCTGGTTGTCGTGATGGCCGTGTGGATTGGCTGCGGTTTCTCGATACGCCGCCTGTACCTGTCTAACCTGGTACTGTCTCTGCAGAGACGAAAGCTGGGCGAAATGGTTCTTACCGATCTGGACAATGCCAGCCTGAACATCATCAAGAATGGCCTCAACAGCCAGTATCCGGCCGAGGTCTACTATTGCTTGAATCTTCTCGAGGAGGTCGATCATCCGGATCTGAGCGATCTGATTGGGCAGGTACTGTCCAACGATATAGTCGTGGTGCGAATAGAAGCGTTGCAGCGGGTGCGGCGGCTCAAGCTAACCGACCTGGCTGATCACGTAGTGGCGCGCATGGAGATTGAAGCAGACACCAAAGTGCTGGGACAGGCGTACAAGACTTACGGTGCACTGGGGCAAGCTGACACGGCAGAGCGATTGGAGCCTAACCTGTCCGCTGACGATTATGACGTGCAAAAGGGTGCCATGGTTGGACTGCTTCGTCATGCGCCGCACAATAAACCGGCACAGGATCACCTGATGGAATTGGTGCGCTCCGGCGAGGTCGAGGAGCGCCGTCTGGCCGCAGATCTACTGGGCGAGATTGGTCTAAGTGTGTTCTCTGAATATCTGGCCGAACTTCTCGAGGATCCCGATCTGCTGATCGTAGACCAGGCCATTACATCCGCCGGCATCATCCAGGATCCGGATCTGATCGATTCGATCGTTGCCAAAATTCCGGTGGCTGCGCTGCAGCCCGCCATCAAATATGCTATGCACAGCTATGGCGAGTCAGCCATCGAGACACTCGACCGTGCTTTCTGCGCACCCCATTTAATTCGTCAGGAAAAGCTGCACATTATCGATATCCTCCGTGCCATCGGTGGTACCAAGGCGATTGAGACTCTCTGCAGGTACATCGACATCGAAAGTGCGGAAATACGTCACTATGTTTTTTTGAATCTGGCCCACTTGCATTACCAGGCTGATCCCGATGATCGCTACATCTACGTCAATCATCTGATCGAAGAAGTGGACGTGATCACCTGGCTGCTGGCTGCCATGGGCGATCTTTATGGTCAGGCCGATTACGCCCTCGTTCACAGTGCTCTCGGAAGCGAATTGGATCTTCGCAGGGATAAGATGCTGTTATTGATTTCATTCATCTTTCCCTCCATCATCATGCTGGACACACGGGCGCACATCGACAGCAAGGTTGCGGAACTGCGCACCTTCGCACTCGAAGTGCTGGACAATCTTCTCAGCAATGAACTCAAAGAAATCGTTCTGCCTCTACTGGATGATCTGCGCGTGACAGAAAGACTGCACCTCTTGAAAGTAAGATTCCCACAGCAACGGC
>JASMJM010000148.1 GCA_030749725.1 Pseudomonadales bacterium
GTGGAGCTGTGAGTGGCAAAGCCCAAAAAAGCCAAATAACCATGTAATTTATGTGGTTATACCAAAAAGTTACGCTGTGTTTGAGCGGAATTGAGTACTAGAAGCTCCTCGGGACTCCTAACGAGGCAAGCGGGGGGTGGGGGTAGGGTGGGTCGGCTGGGCTGAAAATGACGACTTGATTGAGCGAAACTGAGTTGAGTTCTGTGCGATTTCAATCCCTTACCTTTGCGCTACTGCTAGTATAGCTGCCAGTAAAATGTGATCTTTCACGGCCGTGTAACCGTAATACATCGTAACCTATTGATTTATATGGCGCCCTGAACAGGATTCGAACCTGTGACCCCCCGCTTAGGAGGCGGATGCTCTATCCGAGCTGAGCTATCAGGGCGAGGCCCGCTATTGTACAGTTGAACCGGTCATTGGGCCATCGCGCGTGAAATAAATTCACCCATCTCGTGGTCTAGGAATACAATAGGCGGCGTCGCGAAAAAAGGACCAAAAAATGCTGGAGACCAGACCCCTGTTGCTGGCAACCGATTTCCCCAAAGTTAAGCGTGCACCCTTGGATACGCTGCAGGTCAATCTTGGGTACCTGTGCAATCTGAGTTGCACCCACTGCCATGTGGATGCAGGTCCGAAGCGTACCGAATTGATGGATCTGGCAACGGTCGAAATCGTGCTGGAGTTTCTGTGCCAGCGGCAGGTGGAAACTCTGGATCTAACCGGTGGCTCGCCGGAGATGAATTCGAATTTCAAATATCTGGTTGGCCAGGCTCGGGCCCTTGGTATCAATGTGATGGATCGGTGTAATCCGACCATTCTAGGTGAACCGGGATATGAGGATGTCGCCGAATTCCTGGCCGATCAGCAGGTGATTGTGATTGCTTCGATGCCCTGTTATCAGGAGCAGAATGTGGACAAACAGCGTGGCAAAGGGGTGTTTCGCGACAGCATTGCCGGGTTGCGAAGATTGAATTCGTTTGGCTACGGTCAGCCGGATAGCAGTCTTAAGCTGAACCTGGTTTACAACCCGGATGATCCCAGCTTGCCGCCCTCGCAGAGTGAACTCCTGCAGGATTATAAGAGAGAGCTGTTTTCAAAACACGATGTGGTGTTCAACGATCTGTTTGCCCTGGCCAACATGCCGATCAGTCGGTTTGGCGCACGCCTGCTGGCAAAGAATCAGTTTGTCGACTATATGACGCTGTTGCGTGACTCGTTTGTGGAAAACAATCTGGCCACGGTTATGTGCAGAAATCTGATGAGCGTCGATTACCAGGGGTACGTCTACGATTGTGACTTCAACCAGATGTTGGCGTTGCCGATGATGGCAGCGGGGAAGCCACGACCGCACCTCAGAGACGTCATGGATATGGACCTTGAAGGATGCGAGATTGCCGTCGGCGAACACTGTTATGGATGTACGGCAGGGCAGGGCAGTAGTTGTGGCGGTGCGCTTAGTTAAGCCGATCAAATCGATGGTGCAGGAGTCCGTGCCCAGGATTTCCATCGTCATTCCCGTGCTCAATGAAGGGGAGCAGATCGTAGGTTTTCTGAGAGGGTTGCAGCCCTACCGCAGCCAGAACATCGAAATCATTGTTGTCGATGGTGGCAGTGGCGACAGCACCGCGGAACTCGCGGCACGGTTCGCAGATTCCATCGTGGAATCAGCCCCGGGACGAGCTCAGCAGATGAATCGAGGGGTGGATAGTGCTACCGGAGACATCCTGCTGTTCCTGCATGCTGATACCAGCCTGCCGAATCGCTTCCGTGAATTATTGGCTGGCAGATTCTGGGAGTCCGAATCCAGTTGGGGACGTTTCGATGTCAGACTCAGTGGCAGCCACTACCTGTTTCGCATTATCGAATTCTTCATCAACTGGCGTTCGCGCCTTACCGGGATCGCTACCGGTGACCAGGCGATCTTTATAAAGCGCCCGGTGTTCAGCCGCTTGGGTGGATTCATGCCGATTCCCTTTATGGAAGACATCGCGCTCTGCAAAAAGCTGAAGAAAATGTCGAGACCATTTTGCATCCGCAGTCCGGTTACCACATCCAGCCGTAGATGGGAGCAGGAGGGTATCTTACGAACAGTGCTTCTGATGTGGCGTCTGCGCCTGGCCTACTTTTTTGGCGCCGATCCTGCCAGACTGGTACATCTCTATTATCGCTAGCACGGAGCGCTGACCGCGAGACTCATGCAATTTCCCGATGCGAGGATCCTGCTGTTTTGCAGAACGCCGCAGCCAGGCAAGGTCAAGACGAGGCTGATTCCGGCATTGGGGAGCGAGGCGGCCAGCCAGCTCTATACTCGATTATTGCGCCACGCTGTCCAGACTGTTCTCGATGCCCATCTCTGCCCTCTTGAGATCTGGGTTACACCCGATGCCAAGCACCCCTTTTTTTCCGAGTGGGCCGAATTGGACTCTGTCGAGCTGTTTGTGCAAAGCGGTGCGGACTTGGGCATGAGGATGTATAACGCAACGATGGATGCACGAATGCGAGCCCAGTCGGTGGTATTGATCGGCGGTGATTGTCCCCTCATGAGCGCCGGCTATCTGGAATCCGCTCTTACTAAATTGCAGCGCGGCTATGATGCGGTCGTTGGGCCTGCTGAGGATGGTGGTTATGTGCTGCTCGGCTTAAGGCAGTGTCACCTCACGCTATTCGAGCAAATCAACTGGGGTGCGGAAACCGTTTGCGAAGAAACTTGTCGCAGGCTCGACGACCTGCACTGGCGCTGGAGTCTGCTCGAAGAACTTTGGGATATCGATCGGCCGGAAGATCTGGACAGGCTTGCAGGCGTGCCTCAGCTGTCAGGATTGGTTTCAAACTGAATACTGCTGGTGTCGGGAGCTTCCGGCTCTGGGCCCTGATCCCTATCTTCGGGATTGAGAAGATCGGACCCGGCTTCCGCCATGGAGAGCGCGCTGGTATCCGGATCCAGCAGTTCGACTTCCTCTTTCAGCGTCTCCAGCATCGCGCCCGGTTCGTCCATGCCGAAGTCCGGGGCTTCGACTTCCTCGACTTCCTCTTTGGGTTCACCCAGCGTTCCTTCGCCGACCTCTGCCATGGAGATATCGCTGAGGTCCAGGTCCAGTGTCATCTCTTCCGCTGGTTCTGCCAGTAATCCCTCGCCCACTTCCTTCATGGAGAGCCCGCTGGTATCGACATCTGGCACTACCTGTGCCGGTTCGGCATCGAAGATATTGCCTTCATTGGCACGCAGCGTTAGAGAATCACCATCCGTGCTGTCCGCACTCGCTGTCTGAGGTGGTGCCGGCGCTTTTTCTGCGCTCTTGATGACGCGGATTTTGACATCTGCGCCGGCCTTTTTGAGAGCCGAACCGTACTTGAGGGCCTGCTGTTTTTCCTCGGTTCTCTTCAATACGATCTGTTTGCCCGAGAAGAGCGTTGCCATCTTTTCATGGTCCGCCTTCAGCATCTTGGCAAGGTGGGCCTTGACCGAGAAGCTCTCGAATCCCTCCAGGATTTCACCTTTGAAGATGATCGCGTAGACAACTGAAGCCATATTGCACTACCTGTCACATGGGTGGGCAACATGGGAATTGATGTCATGCGGTAATAACAGCAGGCTTTCGCCAACTGTTATCTACTGGCGACTAGCGGTCAGTAGGTGTGAGGCGGGTCTTTCCCGGTCTGAAATCCATACAAATGAGCTTCGATCAGATTTAAAACCATACCGCTGTTCATTTTCGATATAATTGCCGCGCTGGAGCAGGTGTAGATTCACGAATAGGGCGTATTTGAGGAGACGGATAATTTGGAATTGGTGGCGGAACAACTCAGCTGCGAACGGGATCAAAGGCTGCTGTTCGAGAATCTCGACCTGACGGTTCGGCCCGGGGAGATCTTGCGCGTTGAGGGTACCAACGGCAGCGGTAAGACGACGCTGCTGCGAATTCTGTGTGGGCTGTTCAACCATTACGAGGGATCGCTGATCTGGAATCAGCAACCGATGCACGAGGTGTTCGAGGAGTATGTTGCTCAGTTGGTGTATGTTGGTCATGCCAGTGGCGTTAAGAGCTGTCTGACCGCGGAGGAGAACCTGCAATGGCTATCCGCTCTTCGCAACGACCCTGCAGAAACGGAATCGATATGGGCCGCACTCAGTCAAGTGGGTCTGAGAGGGTATGAAGATGTCTTCTGCAGTTCAATGTCTGCAGGTCAGCACAAAAGAGTGAATCTGGCGCGTCTTTATCTTACCGCTGGCAGCGGCAATTTGTGGATACTGGATGAACCGTTCAGTTCGATCGACCGGGGCGGCGTAGCGAACCTGGAACGCCTGATCGAATCTCATGTCAAGGCGGACGGCAAAGTGATTTTGACAAGCCATCAACCGCTGCAGGTGGAATACAGAGTGCGTTCAATCGATCTGGATGAGAAGAAGTAGCGACTATGAGTATCGACGTCTGCTATTGATCAGTGTTCCGTAAGTTTCAAATGGTGTTTGACGTATAATGAGTTTCAATAGTTTTTCAGAATTTGTACAGATGGGCGGTCATGGACTTTTTGTGTGGACTGCATACGGGATCGCAATCGCCGTACTGGGCTATAACATTATAAATCCAGTGGTCATGCACAAACGCTTCGTGAAGATGCAGAAGCAGAGCCACACTTCTGCCAACTTCACTACTCATCGTGGGGTCTTTATTGAGACGATCAAGCGTGATCTGACCATAGCCTATCGCAATGCGGCCGATCTGCTTAACCCCCTGGTCTTTTTTGTCATTGTCGTGTCTCTCTTTCCGTTGGGTATCGGCCCCTCTGTCAAGATCCTGTCGACCATTGCGCCGGGGGTGCTTTGGGTGGCTGCGTTGCTGGCAACCCTTCTGTCTATCGATGGTCTATTCAAAGGTGATTACGACGACGGTTCGCTGGAGCAAATTCTGCTCAGCCCGCAACCGCTCTTTCTGATCGTCGTGGCGAAGGTCGTTAGTCACTGGCTGGTGACCGGCTTTCCGTTAACCTTGCTGTCTCCCGTGCTGGGGGTGATGTTTTACCTGCCGGCGGAAGGGATCTGGTCGTTGGTTGTCACGCTGCTGATCGGTACGCCGCTGCTCAGTCTGATTGGGTCGATCGGTGCCGGACTTACCGTGGGATTGAAAAAAGGGGGTATTCTCATCTCGGTACTGATACTGCCCCTCTATATCCCAGTCTTGATTCTGGGTACAAGTGCCGTTGAAACAACCCTGAACGGTTTTTCAAACGCAGGCCAACTCCTCTGGATGAGTGCTCTGCTCGCCTTGGGCATTGGACTGTCGCCGCTGGCAACTGCGGCCAGCTTGCGTGTCAGCGCGGCTGGCTAGGTCGGGTAGAGCCGTGCGGGACGCTGCCCGGCAAGTGCAGCACAAAATGACCTCTTGTGGTAGTGTGATGTACGTCAATTACAGATCTCCCGGGACAGCTTAGGATACCTGTTATTAGAACAACATATCGTTCGGGACTTGATTCCCTGAGTCAAGGAGGTTAAGCGTGTGGTCCTTCCTGCATAAACTGGCATCTCCCAAGTGGTTTTACGAGATTGGCGGCATGATGCTGCCGTGGCTGACTGCATTGAGCGTGCTGTTGTTGTGTACCGGAACCGTGTGGGGACTGTTGTTCGCTCCTCCCGATTACCAACAGGGGAATAGCTACCGGATCATCTACATGCATGTTCCCTCTTCGATTCTAGCTCAATCCAGCTACATGATCATGGCCGTTGTTGGCGCCATTGGACTGATCTGGAAGATCAAACTGGCGGACGTCGGCATGAAGTGTTGTGCTCCCATTGGCGCGTCGTTAGCATTTCTCTCCATCGCCACCGGTGCCATCTGGGGCAAGCCGACCTGGGGTACGTGGTGGGTCTGGGATGCGCGCCTCACTTCCATGCTGATATTGCTGTTCCTGTTTATGGGAATCATTGCCCTGCGGTCAGCCATGGAAGACAAGGAAGCTGCCGGAAAAGCGTGTGCAATCCTGGGTCTGGTGGGAATGGTCAACATTCCCATCATCAAGTTTTCGGTTGAGTGGTGGAAAACTCTGCATCAACCGTCTTCCATCAAACTGACTGAAGAATCGACCGTTGCGCCAGAGATGTTGCTGCCTCTGCTGGTCATGGTGCTGGGGTTTTACTGTTTCTTCTTTACCACCTGGATCATGCGAATGCGCACCGAGATCCTGGCGAGGGAGCTTCGTACACAATGGGTCAGGGATGAGACGCGAATTGGCGCGAGAAAGCGAGCAAGAGTAGAGTCGATTATGAAATTTGGCAAAATGAAACCACACAGAAAAAGGCGACTGTTTGTAGTTGTGTTTATCGTCGCTGCCTCATCAGTGTCGGTGGGGCTGGCGCTGCTGGCCCTCAACGAGAATCTCAACCTGTTTTTCTCGCCGGAACAGATCCTTGCCGGAGAGGCGCCGGTCGGCAAAACCATCCGCGCCGGTGGACTGGTGATGGTCGATAGCCTGCATCGTGATCCGCAATCACTGAAAGTCGGCTTCGATGTAACCGACTTGAAAGGATCGGTTGTCCGGGTGGAATACATGGGGATCCTGCCGGATCTGTTTAGAGAGGGCCAAGGCGTCATTGCATTGGGTCAGCTTGATGCGACCGGAATATTCCATGCCGATGAGGTGTTAGCCAAGCATGATGAAAAGTACATGCCGCCGGAATTGGAAGGGATGGTCGAGGAAGTCCATCCAACCGGCAAGTTGAACTAGGCTTGGTGATACTTGCGGCCGGCTAGGTGTGGCCGGCTAGGTGCGGCCGGCCAGGTGCGGCCAGCCAAGTCCTGCCGAGAGAGCCATTTCTCTACCAACAAACCAACAGATTATTTAAGTGGACGAATAAATAGATGATACCGGAATTGGGTCACTTTAGTTTGATCTTAGCGTTGGGTCTCGCCACGATGCTGGCAGTCGTGCCGATGCTGGGCGTGTCTCGCAATAACATGCAGTGGATGAATCTGGGTGGTTCCCTGGCCACAGGATTGTTTGTGTTCGTGTCGTTGAGCTTCGGCTGCCTGATGGCTGCATTCGTAAACGATGACTTCTCGGTGAGTTACGTGGCCCGAAACTCCAACACCCAGTTGCCGGTCTTCTACAAAGTGTCCGCCGTCTGGGGAGCACATGAAGGTTCGTTCCTGCTGTGGATTCTGGTGGCGACCGGCTGGACGTTCGCCGTCAGTTTTTTCAGTCGTGGCTTGCCGCTGGACATGCGCGCCCGGGTATTGTCGGTTTTGGGTGCCCTGTCGGTCGGATTCCTGCTGTTCATTCTGTTTACCTCCAATCCGTTTGATCGATCGCTGCCGGTGTTTCCCTCGGAGGGAAGTGATCTGAATCCACTCTTGCAGGACATCGGATTGATCGTACATCCGCCGCTGCTGTTCATGGGTTACGTGGGTTTCTCCGTCCCGTTTGCATTTGCCATCGCCGCTTTGTTGAGCGGACGCCTGGATGCTGCCTGGGCCAAGTGGTCGCGACCCTGGGCCAACACCGCCTGGGCATTCCTGGCCGCCGGCATCACGCTAGGCAGTTGGTGGGCCTATTATGAATTGGGCTGGGGCGGCTGGTGGTTCTGGGATGCGGTAGAGAACGCTTCGTTTATGCCCTGGCTGGTGGGTACCGCCTTAATTCACTCGCTGGCGGCGAGTGAAAAGAGGGGTGTATTCAAAACCTGGACGGTGTTGCTGGCGATATTCGCTTTCTCTCTGAGTCTTCTCGGTGCCTTCCTGGTGAGGTCCGGTGTGCTGACCTCCGTGCACGCCTTCGCAGTAGACCCGGCCCGTGGTATGTTCATCCTGGCATTCCTGGTCGTTGTGATCGGTGGATCTTTGGCACTGTTTGCCGTTCGCGTTGGCAGCATAAGCAACCGGGTTGGCTTTAGCTTCGTTTCCAGGGAGTCGTTTATGCTGGTTAACAATGTTCTGCTGTTGGTCGCGGCAGCAGCAGTGTTGTTGGGAACCATCTATCCACTGATCTACGAGGCCATGACCGGCGGCAAGAAGATCTCGGTGGGCCCGCCTTATTTCAATACCGTGTTCGTGCCGATAGTCTTTGTCCTGTTGGTGTTTATGGTGTTAGGCCCCCATGCACGCTGGAAGACGACTTCCTTCAAAAGCCTGATACGCAGCCAGGTACCCCTGTTGGCGATCAGCCTGGTAAGCTCTATCGGCTTGCTCCTGGTGTTTGCGCCTACGCTGGATCTGTTGGTACTGTTGTCGGTCTTTTTGTCATTGTGGATAATACTGGCCCTGCTGCTGGATCTGTATGCAAAGGTCAGCAATAAACAGACGTACGCAGATCGTCTCAAAGCGATCCTGCGATTCTCGCCCTCCTATTGGGGCATGTTGTTGGGCCACCTTGGCATCGCCGTGGCGGTAGCCGGTGTCTGTCTTACATCCTACTACAGTGATGAGATCGATGTGCGCGTGTCTCCGGGAGAGAGTGTGACCCTCGGTGAGCTTGAGTTTCTGATGGTAGCAGTCGACAAGGTAAAGGGTCCCAATTACATCGCTGATCGGGGTGATTTCGAAGTGCGCCGGAACGGAAAGTACCTGTTCAATCTCAACCCGGAAAAGAGAGTATATGGGGCGTCCGGACAACCGATGACGGAAGCTGATATCGATCCGGGCCTGTTCAGGGACATCTATGTGGCTCTGGGAGAGCCGCTCGGCGTAGGTGGCGCATGGGCAGTCCGCGTTCACCACAAACCCTTTGTAAGGTGGATCTGGGGGGGCGGCCTGTTGCTTTCCATCGGCGGGTTGTTGACCGTGCTTGACAGGAGATATCGACTGGTGCGGGCAAGACGCACTGCCGAAGTGCAAACTGAATCCCCTGGTGGAACCCAAACAGGAAACGAAACGGAATCGGTCAGAACCTCCTGATCAACAGAGATGTCTTTTGAGTAAAGCAGCTTTATTCATACCGTTAGCAGCATTCATACTGTTGGCGTTCGTACTGGGAGCAGGATTTTTTCTGGAAGATCCTCACCGCCTGCCGTCAGTGCTGGTGGGTAAACCACTTCCTCAGTTCAAACTGGCTGACGTCAAGGATTTGGAGCGCTGGGTCACTTCAGAAGATCTGTTAGGTGAGGTCACGCTGCTGAACGTATGGGCAACCTGGTGCCCAAGCTGTGTTGCTGAACATCAACAACTGCTCAAGATCGCCCGCGAGGGTACAGTCAGGCTGGTGGGTGTCAATTACAATGACGACGTGGCGAAGGCGCAGCAATGGTTGCTTAAGTTGGGTGATCCCTACTGGGTAACCTTGGCAGATACCCAGGGCAAGCTCGGCATCGACCTCGGCGTCTACGGTGCCCCGGAAACATTCCTGATGGATGCGAGCGGCGTCATCCACTTTCGTCATGTCGGTGCGGTCACAGATGAAATCTGGCAAAACACACTGCGTCCCATGGTCCTGGAGTTTAAGCAGAATGGATCACAAGGCGAATAGAGTGAGCCCAGTTGCGTTGCTTGTGCACAAATACAGCCGGCGAGTTCACGTGAAGCGGTCTTCGCTGTTGCTGATACTGACTTCGCTGCTGCTGGCTGGCCCCGCCGTGGCCGCCATCGACAGTTACGAGTTTCCCGATGACGCTTCCAGGCAGCGTTACCAGGTGCTGGTCGAAGAACTGCGTTGTCCCCAGTGCCTGAATACAAATCTGGCGGGATCGGATGCCATGATTGCCAAGGATCTACGCAGAGAGATACACCGCCTTGTACTAGAGGGCATGAGCGACGCCGACATCCGTGAGTTCATGTATCAGCGATATGGTGATTTCATCCTCTACCGCCCCCGGGTGAAGGCCGGTACCTTGTTACTCTGGTTTGGTCCGGTACTGATCCTGGCCATTGCCATCTGGGTCTTTGTCCGGTATGTGTTCAGCAGGGGCAGAGCTGAAAGTGCTGCACTGACACTGGACGATGAGTCCAGACTCAAGCAGCTACTGGACCAATCCCCTTCGCAGCCATCCCCTTCTCAAAAGAAATAGTAGATCTACATGACCACTTTTTGGATTCTGGCCACTCTGCTCTCCGTTATCGCCTCCGGCTTCATCTTCGTGCCGTTGCTGTTGTCAGGAAATCGCACTCAGGCGACCGACCAGTCCGGCGACGATGTCCAGTCCCGGAACCTGCATCGTAACGAGGCCAACGTCTCCATCTATAGAGAGCGACTGGCGGAGCTTGAATCGGGTAGGGACAGTGGCGACCTGAGCGACGAGGAATTTGCCGTCTGCAAAGCTGAACTGGAACAGACCCTGCTATCGGACGCTTCTGACGCGCAGACGATCGGCGATGAGCATTCCGGCTCCAGGTGGATTCCCATTGGCGCTGCATGCGCGATACCGTTAATGGCCATCCTGCTATACGCGGATTGGGGGGCATCCATGGGTTCCATGGCGGATGTTGAACTCGCCCAGCAGTTGCAGCTACCTGAGAGAGCGCCCCATGAGCAACGCAATATGGACGTGGCGCTGGCAAGCCTGCAAGAGAGGTTGGCTGAGCAACCGGATAATCACGAAGCTTGGTTTTTGCTGGCTCGCTCCATGCTGACGCGCGGCAGCTACGTCGAGGCGGTAGAAGCATTTGACCATCTGCTCATCAGTTTTCCCGAAGATGCCGCGTTGCTGTCCAACCAGGCACAGGCCATGTATCTTGCAGATGGGCGTAGGGTCACCGCCAGGGTGAAGAAAATCATGGACGAGGCCCTGTCTCTTGACCCGAATTCACCGAACGTCATGGAGATTCTCGGCATGGATGCGTTCAAGCGACGCGAATACCAGGTGGCGATCGATTATTTCAACAAGATGCTGCGGCTGGGCCTTGGGGAAGAACATGCGGAATCCATCAGAGACCTGATTGCCCAGGCTTCTGCGCAATTGCCTGGAGGCGCTGCCCAGAAACAGCAGGCGAGCGCCACCAAATCGTTGGATGTGTTGGTTGAGATCGATGCCGAGATCGCCGTGTCAAAAGACGATGTGGTCTTTGTCTTTGCGCGAGCAGCACAGGGGCCGCCCATGCCCTTGGTAGCCAAGAAGCTAACGGTCGCCGATCTCCCAACCCTGGTGCGCCTGGATGACTCCATGTCAATGAATCCAAACTTCACTTTGGCAACCGTCAAAGAAGTACAGATCGTCGCCAGGGTCGCAGTGTCGGGAGACGTGGTCGCCAAATCCGGCGATTGGCAGGCAATATCCGCTCCCCTCACGCTGGACAAGGACCACTCGGTCATCAAACTGCGGATATCTGAAGCGGTTCAGTAGGATCGTTCAGCGGCCGGCCGACCTCTACTGACCTCACCAAACCCACCCGGTTAAGCCATGTCAACGGCGCGAATCCACGCAGAATGAGGCTGTGGAAAACTAGCAGTCTTGGAAGTTATGATAGAATGGGCCAAAATCAGCCGACCTGTCTACGGTTCATCTAATCGAGCCCCTGGAGTTAGATTCTATATATGCGTTTGCGGGCCATTAAGCTGTCGGGTTTTAAGTCCTTTGTAGATCCTACAACAGTTTCCTTCCCCAGTAATCTTTGTGCAATCGTCGGCCCCAACGGCTGCGGCAAGTCAAACATCATCGATGCCATTCGCTGGGTGCTGGGTGAAAGCTCAGCCAAGAACCTGCGCGGCGCATCCATGACCGATGTCATATTCAACGGCAGCAACACTCGGAAACCGGTTGGTCAGGCCAGCATAGAACTGCTGTTCGACGATGCTGAAGGCACTCTGAACGGGGAGTTCAACCGCTACAATGATCTGTCCATCCAGCGCAAAGTCTCGCGGGATGGCACCTCGCAGTATCTACTCAATGGCCATAAGTGCCGTCGCAAAGATATCACCGATGCCTTTTTGGGAACCGGTCTCGGACCCCGCAGTTACTCCATCATCGAACAGGGCATGATCAGTCAGCTTATCGACGCGAAACCGGAGGAACTTCGGGTTTACTTGGAAGAGGCCGCCGGCATTTCCAAGTACAAGGAAAGGCGCCGGGAAACTGAACGGCGTATCGCGCGTACCAAGGACAATCTCGAACGCCTGATGGACCTTCGCGAAGAGTTGGATCGCCAAATACATCATCTGCAGCGTCAGGCAAGAGCTGCGGAAAGGTACAAGACGCTGAAACAGGAAGAGCGCTTTGCCAGAGCGCAGTTGTACGCGGTTCGCTGGGTGGAACTCAACGATCAGGTGCTCAGCCGGGAGCAGGAAATTGGCCGCTTGCAGGTCGAGCAGGATGCGGTTACGGCAGAAATGCGTGGCATCGATGCGGGTATCGAAAAACAGCGCGAGTTGCACGCAGAACTATCGGACAACAGCGATCTGGTGCAGAAACGATATTACGATTTGGGCACCGAGATTGCCCGCATCGAAGAGAGCATCCAGTACCAGCAGGAAAGGGCCAGCCAGCTCGATGAGGACCTGCTACAGGTAAAGGAAAACTGGCAGAAAGTGGATTCGGATCTGGATGCCGATCAGCGTAAGATCGAGGAATTGAGCGCGCAGCTAGAGAACGTCGAACCGGGTCTGCAAGCGGCGCAAAGCAAGGAGCAACTCGCCGTCAGCGCGTTGACCGAGGCTGAAGAGAACATGCATCAGTGGCAGTTGCGCTGGGATCGATTCAACGATGGCGCTGCCGAATCGAGGCAACTGGCAGAGGTCGAGCAATCCCGGATCTCGCATCTTGATCAATCCATAGACAGGCTCAACGATCGTCTGCAGGTCCTGGACCAGGAGAGTCAACGACTGCAGCAGGTGATGATCGAAGAGGAGATCGTGCCCCTGGAAGAGCGCTTGGCCGGCATAACCGGTGAGTTACAGGGCAGCCAGGCCAGAGTGGATGACCTAGTCAATGAGATTGCGTCGCAGCGTGAGAACAACAATCTACTGAGCCACCACCTGGATGAACTTCGCAGCCGTCTGCAAAGCCTCATCGGGCGCCGGGCGTCGCTTGAAGCACTACAACAGGCGGCACTGGGTCAGCAGGATGACCTCGGCGTGACATGGCTGGAAAAACACGCTCTGGCAGACGCGAAAAGACTGGCCGAAGCGTTGCGTGTGGACGATGGCTGGGATCTGGCTGTCGAAACCGTGCTGGGAGATCACCTGCAGGCGGTATGCATCGAAGATATCGATGCGGTGGCCAACCTGCTGGCTGACTTTGAAAAAGGTGCGCTCGGTTTTCTGGAGACCAGTGTGGAAACTGCGCCGCCGCCGGGGGAATCCCGACTGCTGTCCAGCAGGGTGCACTGTGATTGGGATATTACTCCCTGGCTGAACGGCGTCTACGTAAGCTCCAATCTGGATGAGGCATTGCGGCTTCGAAGCCGATTGGCGCCGCATGAGTCCGTCATTACTAAAGAGGGTGTTTGGATCGGCAGCAATTGGCTGCGCCTCGCCATGCAGAACGATGCCAGTACCGGCGTCATCAAGCGCCAGCAGGAGTTGCTGCAGTTACAGGATGAGATCAGCCTGATTGAAAAACAGGTGGCTGAAGCCGTAGCCAACTTGGCAAGCGGCAATGAGCAATTGGTCGAGCTGGAGTCCAGAAGAGAGGAAACCCAGCGAATCGTCGTGCAACAGCAGAAAGTGGAGGGTGAAGTTCAGTCGCGGTTGAGCGCCTGCAGAGTTCAGGCTGAACAGCTGAAGGTCGATCGCGCGCGGACCGACAAGGAGATCGCTGAGAGCGGAGTTCAGGTGGAACAGGATCGACATGATCTGAGCGTCTCCCGCCAGTCATGGCAACATGCCCTCAACAGCATGGAGGCGGATGCGCTGCAGCGCGAGGAGCTGGTCAAAGAACGGGACCAGAATCGAGTGGTTCTGGACCAGGCTCGGTTGACTGCCAGGAATGACAGGGATGCGACTCACCATCTGGCCCTGCAGAAACAATCCGTCACCGCTCAGCTCGATTCCACCACGCAAGCGGTCGAGCGGCTGACCAGTCAATTACACGTATTGCAGAACCGGCGCGCGGCGATTCAGACCGCGATCGAGGAGAGCGATTCGCCCAGGAACGATCTACAGCGGGATCTGCAAGTTCAGCTTGACGGCCGACTGGCCGTGGAGCAGGAACTCACCAAAGTCCGGCAGAGCGTGGAGGAGATAGCACACAAGCTGCGCGAATTGGAACACGATCGTGCCAACACCGAGGAGAAAAGCCAGCAGGCAGGCGAGAATCTCAATCGGGTACGGATGGACTGGCAGGGGTTGGAGGTGCGAAGAGGCACAGTCAAAGAGCAGTTGGAGGAGGACTTTCAACTGCAGGAAACGGTCGACAGCTTGCCGGAAGACGCGGACGAAGATTCCTTGGACGAGCAGTTGGTCCGCGTTGGTAAACGATTGCATCGTCTCGGTCCGATCAATCTGGCGGCTATCGAGGAATACAAGGTCCAATCCGAACGGAAGCAGTATCTGGACGCCCAAAATGAAGATCTGGAAGAGGCCTTGGAAATCCTGCAGAATGCAATCCGGAAAATAGACAGAGAGACGCGCACCCGTTTCAAGGAAACCTTCGATTCAGTCAACAATAAACTCCAGCAGCTTTTCCCCAAGCTGTTTGGGGGTGGTCACGCTTATCTCGAGATGACCGGAGAGGATCTGCTCGACACAGGTGTCGGTCTGCTGGCGCGACCACCGGGTAAGCGGATCACCAGCATCCAGTCCTTGTCGGGTGGCGAAAAAGCGCTGGCAGCCATCGCCTTGATCTTTGCCATCTTCAGTCTGAATCCGGCGCCATTTTGTTTGTTGGACGAGGTGGATGCACCCCTTGACGATACCAATACAGGACGCTACTCCGATCTTGTCAAGGAGATGTCCAGGACAGTTCAGTTTGTCTACATTACCCATAACAAGATTGCCATGGAGATGGCTCACCAAATGATGGGCGTTACGATGCACGAGGCCGGTGTTTCCCGACTGGTCTCAGTGGATATGGATGAAGCGGTCGCCTTAGCTACAGTGTAATATCAACCCAACGGGAGAGCCGATGGAATTGCGGGATTGGTTGTTCATCATTGGTCCGATATTTGTCGTGGCGGTACTGGTGCATGGTTACTGGCGTATGCGCAGGAGCAGCAATCGAGTGAGCGTATCTCTGGACGAGGATTATCAGAACAGTGAAAGATCTCTCGAAGTTGACGATCTGTCCCTGCTCAAGGCGGAGTTGCCGTCCGGGGGCGCGAGAGTGGTGCAGAATCCGGAGCAGGGCAGTTTGAATCTTGACGAGGACGTCCCGGTGCTGATGGAACCTGTTAGTTTGGAGGGCAACGGAGCAGAGCTGGAAGTCGAAGTCGAAGAGGAAGACGGCATGCAGAATTCTGACAATAGCGGTCGGGGCCCGGATGTGTCAGATGCAGCGTCATCGGCGCCGCAGACCATCGTCGTAGTGCACGTATCTTCAAATGGTGAGGGATTCAACGGCCAGCAGCTATTGGAGAACCTTGTGGCCTGTGGTCTCAAGTTTGGTGACATGAATATCTTTCACCGTCACCAAACTGGTTCAGACAAGGTCCTGTTCAGCGTGGTCAATGGTGTTGAACCAGGTACGTTTGATCTCAACAGCATGCAGACACTTAGTACCCCTGCCGTCAGCATGTTCATGAAGTTGCACGACCTTGACGAACCGATCGCTGCCTATGAACTCATGCTGGATACTGCACGTCAGTTGGCTGCCGAGATGGACGGGGCGCTGCAGGATGAGAGTCGTAGTGCATTGACGAATCAGACGATCGAACATTGGCGACAGACTATTCGCGAGCAATCACTGAAGAATCGCTAGCATGGCCGCCTGCTCATCTCCTGTCTATCGATCTGCTCAAGCGCGGCTGGCAGGTCACTGATGGCGGCCCCTGAAGATGTCGTTAAGCGCGTCAGCGACCTGAGGTCGGCGATCGAACGTCACAATTATCTCTATCACTCACTCGACTCCCCCGAGATTCCCGATGCGGAATTCGATCATCTGTTCAATGAACTGAAAGAACGGGAACAGCAGTATCCGGAACTTGTAACGTCGGACTCACCTACCCAGCGCGTGGGTAGCGTACCCCTTTCCGCGTTCAGCCAGGTGCGCCATGAACTACCGATGCTGTCATTGGACAATGCCTTTGAGCAAGCAGATCTAGGGGATTTTGATCGCCGTGTCAAAAGCAGGCTGGCGCAAGAGGACAGCGTTGTTTATAGCTGTGAACCGAAGATCGACGGGGTTGCCGTGAGTTTGCTCTATCAAGACGGTGCGCTGGTCAGGGGAGCGACGCGCGGCGATGGCACGAGCGGCGAAGACATTACTGCCAACGTCAGGACCATCCAGGCTATTCCGTTGCGGTTGCTTGGCAGCGACTACCCGCGCACGCTGGAAGTCAGGGGCGAGATCTATATCCCCAAGGCCGACTTCATGAGAATGAACCAGAGAGCTGTTTCGGAAGAGACGAAGACCTTTGCCAATCCACGCAATGCCGCTGCAGGCAGCCTCAGGCAGTTGGACTCTCGTCTAACGGCCAATCGGCCATTGACCATGTTCTGTTACACGGTTGGATTGGTGCAGGAGGGTCCGCTCCCGGACCGGCACAGCGATATTCTGCGCAGTCTCGAATCCTGGGGCTTGAGAATAAATCCACTGATCGAAGTGGTAGATGGGATCGACCACTGCCTCGCGTACTACAGCAGGCTACAAGACATGCGGGACGATCTGGATTACGAGATCGATGGCGTGGTGTTCAAAGTGGATCGCATCGATCTGCAGGAACGCCTCGGATTGCTAACCAGAACACCGAGGTGGGCGGTCGCATACAAGTTTCCGGCTGAGGAAGCGGTCACTGTGCTGGAGGACGTTGAGTTTCAGGTGGGAAGAAGCGGTGTGATAACGCCTGTCGCTCGTCTCAAACCGGTCACGGTGGGCGGCGTTACCATCAGCAATGCGACCCTGCACAACGCCGATGAGATTGACCGTTTGGGCGTGCGCCTCGGGGATCGCGTCGTTGTGAAACGGGCCGGGGACGTGATTCCAAAGGTCACGCAGGTATTGCCTAGAGAAGGGTCAAAGCGTGCCAGGAAGATCAAATTCCCGATCAAGTGCCCGTCCTGCGGATCCGAGGTCATTACTCTGCCGGATGAAGTCGTAGCCAGATGCACGGGTGGATTGCAGTGTAAAGCTCAGCGCAGGGAGAGTATTCGCCACTTTGCCTCCAGGTTGGCGATGGATATCGAGGGCCTGGGCGTCAAGCTGATCGACCAGTTGGTACAACAGGAGTTGATAGAAACAAGCGCTGATCTCTATCATCTGACACTGGACCAACTGGTGCAGCTCGAACGCATGGCACCCAAGTCTGCCAACAATCTAATCGAGGCGCTTGAGAAGAGCAAGCAGACCACGCTGCCGAGATTCATCTACGCTTTGGGAATTGCGGAAGTTGGTGAATCCACGGCCCGCAGTCTTACCCAAGCCCTGGGTAGCCTGGATTCTATCAGGATGGCTGATGAAGAGAGGCTGCAGCAGGTACCCGATGTGGGTCCGGTGGTGGCACGGCGGATCTTCGAATTCTTCAATCAGGATCATAACAAGGCCGTGATTGATTCGCTCCTGCAGTCGAAATTCACCTGGGAGGAGCTTGACGACAGCGCCATAACTAATGCGTTAGATGGATCTACGTTTGTTCTGACGGGGACGCTATCCACAATGTCCCGCGGAGAAGCCAGGGAGAAGCTACAGTCCCTGGGGGCACGAGTCAGCGGGTCGGTATCGAAAAAAACCTCCGTCGTGGTAGCAGGTGAGTCAGCCGGTTCCAAACTAACAAAGGCGCAGGAGTTGGGCATCGAAATCATGGACGAAGATCGCTTCAACGAGTTTCTGAAAACCCATGGTCTGTAGAGGTGCAATCGGGATGAAAAAGACAGCTGCATTGCTGCTCACGCTAATATTGGCTGCCTGTGCAAGCCAACCACCGGGCGAGCCCGACAACATCTGTTCCATATTCGCTGAGAAGGACAAGTGGTATAAGAAGGCGCGAAAATCCTATCGACGCTGGGGCACACCCATCCCGGTGTTGATGGCCTTCACACATCAGGAGTCCGGTTATAAAGCCAAGGCCAAACCACCGCGCAAGAAGATTCTGGGCTTTATCCCGGGTCGCAGACCCGCCAGCGCGTTCGGGTTCGCTCAGGCGGTGGATGAAACCTGGAAGCAGTATAAAAAAGCGACCGGCCGCCGGGGTGCGGACCGAGACGACTTTGAGGACGCCATGGATTTCGTCGGCTGGTACAACGATCAGAGCCATCGCAAGAACGGCATTGCCAAGAGCGACGCCAGGAACCTCTACTATGCGTACCACGAGGGTCATGGCGGATTCAAAAAGGGCAGCTATCGAAGCAAGAAATGGCTCGTCGACGTTGCTGCCAAAGTTGCCTCTCGCGCCGCCAATTACCAGACACAGCTCAATCGTTGTGAGAAGAAACTGCAACGAAACTGGTTCTTGTGGCTTTTCTCGTGAGAACCGGCTACGAGGAGATCCGGGTCAGGGGCACCGACAAAGCGCGTAGGAGACGAGTTGACTGATGTCCCACGATTCAGCCATCCCATTATTCCGCCAAATGTGCGATCCTTGCACCATCGTTCACCTGGAGAGAGCATTATGAAAGCAGCAGTGTATTACGAGAACGGCGGCCCGGAAGTCTTCAAGTATGAGGACGTGCCGGACCTCCAATGTCATCCTCGAGGCATCATCCTCGATGTCGAAGCAGTCAGCATCGAAGGAGGCGACGTGCTCAATCGCGCGGGCGGCCCGCTTAAGAACCGACCCCATGTCGTCGGCTACCAGGCAGCCGGGACCGTCTGTGAAGTGGGCAGTGAGGTAACCGAGCGCAAGGTTGGTGACCGCGTGGCAACATCCGCGGGTGATGGCTCTCACGCCGCCCAACGATCCGTGCCGGTACGCGCCTCCTGGATCGTACCCGACAATCTGCCCTTGGACGAAGCCGCCTGTATACCGGTCACGTTTGGCACTGCCGACGATTGTCTCTTCGAATTCGGTCACTTGCAGGAAGGTGAAACTGTGCTTATACAAGGCGCGGCTGGTGGCGTTGGCGTGGCGGCAGTGCAGCTCGCCAAGCGCGCTGGGGCGACCGTGCTGGCAACCGCCTCGAACCAGAAGAAACTCGACTTCTTGAGCGAACTCGGAGCAGACCACTGCATCAACTACACGGAAGGTGACTGGCTTACAGAGGTGCGTCGCATCACCGACAACAAAGGAGTCAATCTGGTTGTCGATCCGGTGGGTGGGTCAGTACTGCAAAACAGCATCCGTGCCATCGCATACCGGGGACGCGTAGTCACGGTCGGCAACGCCGGTCGCGAATCCATGAAGTTCGACATCAGTAGCATTGGCCATCAGAACCAGTCCATCACCGGCGTATTCCTCGGTTCGGAACAGGGCACACCACGGGCCTACAACATGATTCAGGATCGTATCGAAGATGCTGCCCGGGGAGATATCAAGGTCATGATCGACAAGCGTTTCCCACTATCGGAAGCGGCTGATGCCCATGCCTACATTGAGAGTCGTCAGGCTTTGGGCCGGGTCGTTCTTATTCCCTGAGACGCACGCAAAGGGGGGGTTCGGCGCCCGGGTGCCGGAGCCCTGGCAATGCACATCCAGGCTGATGACGGTCCAGGGCGGGGCTTTGCCTTCAACGACCCTCTCGTGGCATACTCATTGCCGATCAAGAATCCAACCGTAAAGCGAGTGCTGTGAGATCTATGCGCAGTGCTGGTGTAATCGCACGAAATTTCTTAGTGAGATAGAAGGAGAATAGAAAAATGGCGCCAGTCCCAAATGAAGGTACGATTGCCGTAACAGGAGCCGCCGGATTCATCGCCGGCTGGGTTGTAAGACTGCTCTTAGAAAAAGGCTATCGGGTAAGAGCCTGTGTACGTGATGCCAACGATCCAACCAAGACCGACTTTCTTCGTGCGATGCCGGGTTACACATCGGGCCGACTCAGTCTCCACTCTGCGAATCTGGATGACGAAGGTTGCTTCGATGACATCTTCAAGGGATGCCATGGCGTGTGTCACGTGTCCCATGTAAGCACCTACGACGATCAGGACTATGTGCGAAGGGTGTGTGACCACATCATCGAAAGTGTCAACAAGTCGGGGACGGTCAACCGCGTCATTGTCACTTCCAGCGTGGCGGCGGTCATTTCAGAAGCCGACATATATGAAATCGCGCGACGACCGGTATTCTATGAAGACCGCTATCCGGATGAGTCCAATCCGAAGAGAACGCCGGAGAGGGGGCAGGGATATTCGATGGGCAAGGTCATCGCGCAACGCGCCTTCTCTGAGGCGGCTGAGGCAAGTGGTGGTCGTTGGGATGCCATCACGCTATGCCCAGCAGACAATGTCGGACCCATTCAGTCAGCCCACCAGAAAAACGGCGGGCCGTGGCAACACAATATCGAAGAGATGCTGCTCGGCGAGTATTACCAGAATACCAACGGCGCCTATCGGCCGTGGTTTGTGGTGGATGTGCGTGACGATGCGGCTTGCCATATTGGCCTATTGGAAAGCGTGCAGGTGCAAAACGGAGAACGTTACATCGCCTGGTCAACCGAGGCCCGAGACGTGCAAGACGTTTGTGCGAGTATTGACCGGCTGCTCCCGGAACTCGGGTTTGATACCCCGGAGATTACCACTCAGTACCCCGATCGACACATCGCACGAGAAGCTGAATTGCGCGGCATTTGGGGTAACGCCCAATTGCGGAACGATCGCATGCGAGCAGTCACAGGGGTGGAATTTCGACCGATGGATGTCTCAATCCGCGATTGCGTTGAGTCTATGCTGACGGTTGCCCAGGTGGAACCCGTGCGTCGTGCTGACCACGACCGTGTAGAGAATTCGCCGGCAATCTCAAAGGGCCTGGTTTGGCTGAAGGATTAGATGCCTTTCCAGTTGGGCGGTCGTTTTTCTGCGAAGGCTTTCGGTCCCTCCTGTGCATCTTCGCTGGCAACACGTTTTTGCTCAGACTCATACGGTGTGACAAAAGCCTGCGCTAACGGATAGTCAAGGCCGCGCATGGTTGCCTCTTTAGTTGCTCTTACAGCCAGGGGCGCGCAGCGCAGGATATCCGCCACCCAGCCATCGACTGCCTCGCGCAGGACCGGCAAGGGGACTACTTCGTTTACCAGGCCAAGCTGATAAGCCCTCTCTGCCTTCATATGGCGGCCCGTGAGCAAGTAGCCCATCGCTGGCTTTAGTCCTATTTGCCTTGGCAGGCGGTGTACGCCAACTCCCCCTGCGATCAGTCCCCTTCGCGGCTCAGGCAGCCCCAGTTCAGCATGGTCTGCACAGACGATGATGTCGCAGGACATGGCGAGTTCCAGACCACCGCCGAGGGCATAACCGTTGACCATGGCGATGACCGGTTTAGGGAAGTGCCAGCGTTGGTTGAGCGGGAGGGTTTCGCCGCCCATGCGACGCCATTCGTCTCGCTGTTCGGCAGAGGCATCTCTCTCTACGGCGCGATGTTTCAGATCTGCACCTGCACTGAAGGCCTTCTCTCCGGCGCCCGTAACAACGGCCATCCAGATGTCGTCGTTCTGCTCTACTTCAGTGAAGAGCTCTGAGAGTTCCCATCTAAGCTGTGGATTGAGGGAGTTCATGGCTTCAGGGCGATTCAACGTGATCCAGACCACTCTGTCTTGGACTTCAAATAGCGTTACTTGCGGGCTGATCATGATTAGACCACTCCATTCGTAGTTGATTTGGTTGTAGTTGATTTGATTGTAGTGACGGCAGTGCTATGCATTACACCGTCTCGACGATTAGATCCCGATCGATCTCGACGCCCAACCCCGCGCCCTGAGGCAACGGCACGCAACCATCGTCCTCAACGACCAAAGGATTCAGCAGAGCCGAGAATCCGTGTCTATAGTCCCCGATTGGCGGCTCGTGTAACAACTCCAAATATGGCGAATGATCCCACGACGCCACCAAGTGTGCGTGGGCGACCGTGCCCAACTGCCGGCCGCCGTGATGCGGCGCAATCTGTTTTCCAAACAATTCAGCTAAGGTGCCAATCTTGCGCAGATTAGTCAGCCCACCGGTTACCATCCCTTCCGGCTGCAGCAAATCGTATACATCCTGCTTGACCATCCGTACGAACTCATGCAAGCCCCGATTGTTTTCACCACCTGCAATGGCCATGTTCACTTGGGCATTCAGCCGCGCCAAATCATCGAACGCATAACGTGGCAGCGGTTCTTCCAGCCAACGACACCCCAAATCCTGCAGTGCCCGCGCCGTATCCAATGCTCGGCGATAATCCCACAACACACCCGGCTGCCAACCGTCGGCGGACTGTGCTTGATTGGCATCCACCAGCAGATCCATCCCATCACCGACAGCCTCACGCACCATCTCCACCGTACGAATATCTTCCGCCATCGCCTCATGATGAATGCGCAACTTCATCGCCTGCCAACCTTGGTCCTTCAGCTCCACAGCCAACTCAGCGCGCTCGTCAGGTGTCGACAGCCGCACCATACTCGCATAAGCGGGAATACGATCACGTCCGCCACCCCACAACTTATACAAAGGCTGATTACTGGCCTTACCAATCACATCCCAGAGGGCAATGTCGATACCTG
>JASMJM010000149.1 GCA_030749725.1 Pseudomonadales bacterium
GCTGAGATCTTTGAATATATCGAGGTGTACTATAATCGTCAGCGCAAGCATTCGACCAATGGCTATATGTCCCCGGTCAACTATGAACAGCAGTGGCAAAATGCTGCTTAAGAAAGTGTCCGGGAAAGTCTTGCCCTTCCAATACAGCCGCAATTCGAGCAGAAGTGAAACATCACCCATCGACCTTTGGTATATGTGCTAGTCGACCCGGAGACCGACACGTCTTCCCCTTCATACCCATACGCCCACAACGCTCCGAATCGGCGACATGCAGTGCAGCTGCAGGCAGTTGCTGACCCAGGGATTTGATTCGATCGCCACTGAACCTCACCGCAATGACAGACCCCTTCTAGCATTCGGCACCAACTGGCACATAACACTCAGTTAAGCGGCGTGGACGTTCTGGTACGGAGGCTGCGAAAGCAACCGGAGTGACAGGTTGCCACGTCCGAGTGAGCCGAAGGCGAACGACTTCAACTGACATGTTATGTGTCACCTTCTACCGAGAACGTTATCCAGAAGCCATTGGGATCACGGACGATAAACTCTTCCCGACCGTGAAAAGCTACATGTATCGGTTCAGCTACGTCTGCGATCTGACTTACCTGATCAAACCGCTCTGCAAGATCTCTATCGTAGACATACAGATCAACATCTCTTCGACGATCTCGTACAACATTCCCGCCTGCGTTGAACATTATACTGGTAGTTCCAAAGCTCATCATTGCCCAATCGAGATCTGGCTTACCATGCGAACTTTCTAGAACGAAGCCCGCCGTTCTATACCAGTCAACTGTGGATTGGACGTCGCTTACATTCAGCATGGGCGTGACTTTCATTCAACCACCTTTACGATCGACACATAACATATTAGTAGTCGTAAGATGTCCGACTAGCCAATTCATTGATCTGTTTCTTTAACATAGTCACTAGCCTACCCGCCATACCTGCAACATGTCCAGAGAATCCCCCGCGATATCGTCTCATCTTCCAGGTAGTCAGGCGGAATACGGAAATCTTCCGAATAGCAGATTCAGCTCTGCAGAGAAGTACAGCTCGTGACCAAATAAAGGGACATTTTCCTACACGATTTCCTGGCGATGGCTTACAGAGTATTCCTCTCTAGCACATGCATCAATCAGGCCTTCTCCTGAGAAAATGCTTTGATGGGTCCATCACCACTCCTAAACGATCTGCGAGCATCCATCAGGGTGCGAAACTACAGCATCCGCACCGAACAAGCGTATGTATCCTGGGTAAAACGATTCATCCTGTTTCATCAAAAGAAGCATCCAAAAGAAATGCATGATGCAGAAGTCGTTGCGTTTCTCTCGCATCTGGCTGTGAATCGTAATGTCTCGGCCAGCACTCAGAATCAGGCACTCAATGCCCTGGTATATTTCTATCGGAACGTGATGGGTAATCCGCTCGGGGAGACAGCTCACGCGAAAAGGCCGGTCAAGCTGCCGGTTGTCTTGAGTCGCGACGAAGTTGCACTCATCCTGAATGAACTTAGGGGTACCCACCGCTTGATTGGTGCAATGCTGTATGGTTCTGGTCTGCGGGTCATGGAGGGGCTACGCTTGCGCGTTAAAGATGCGGACTACGCATACAGTTGCCTGCATATCCAAGACGGCAAAGGACAAAAAGATCGTATCGTCAATCTTGCCCCTCAGTTGCACGTACCCCTTAAGGTGCATCTTGAACAGGTCAAGCTTACGCACCAGGCCGACCTCGTTAACGGCTTTGGTTCTGTCTTCCTGCCATACGCACTGTCACGCAAATACAAGAACGCACCCCGGGAGCGGAAGTGGCAATACGTATTCCCATCATACAACCTGAGTGAGGATCCAAGAAGTGGCGAAGTCAAGCGGCATCACATTTACCAGTCCACCTTTCAAAAGGCAATGAGGCGAGCGGTAAATGGCGCCGGCATCACCAGGCAAGCAACTCCCCATAGCCTTCGTCACTCGTTTGCCACGCATGCGCTGGAGAATGGCATGGATATCCGGACTGTTCAGCAGCAACTGGGGCACGCATCACTGGAAACCACAGAGATCTATACGCACGTGCTCAAACGAGGCGGTCATGCTGTACGAAGCCCGCTGGAGGACATCTACCCGAGTCTTACTTCCTGATTTGTGCAGGGCTCATGGACGACCTTTCCGAGCATGCGCCATCTTCTGTTCCAAGTCATTGCCAATGCGATTTCAACATGGTCTAGTCGTACCAGCCACCGGCATGCAACGATCAATAGCCAGAGGGACGACAGCGATGAAAGCAGCAGTGCTCTACAGTGCCAGAGACATCAGGATTGAAGAAGTTGAAACTCCCAAGCTCCAGACCCCAGGTGATGTTCTCATCAGAGTCCGGGCAAGCGGGATATGCGGATCGGATCTGCATACCTACCGACTGGCCGAGCCTGCCGACCCCGGCCAGATCATGGGTCATGAATACAGTGGCGAGGTCGCTGAAATCGGAAACGAAGTACAGGGGTTGCAGGTAGGAGACGCGGTCGTTGCGGTCAGCTTCGGTGCAAACGCTGAGTACATCCGCATTCCCCGTGAAGGACGCGGCATTATCATTCCCATGCCTCCGACCGTCAGCTTTGCGGAAGCAGCGACGATCGAACCCCTGGCCAATTCCGTCCACATTGCCAACCTGGCTGATCCATCTGACGGAGACACTATTGTCGTCATGGGTGCAGGCATTATCGGACTTGGGACGATACAGGCACTGCGAGCCATGTCCTCAGCCAAGATCATAGCTGTGGATTTCTCGGATTTCCGGCTGTCGATGGCTCGAGAACTCGGTGCTGAAGTGACGATTAACGCAGGACAGGAAGATCCCTATCGGAAAGTCCTGGAGCTAACCGGTTCGACATCCGTAGCCTTTATGGAGGCGACCCCTGCCGGCAACGTGGATACGGTCTGCGATTGTGCGGGATGGCTCGCGGGACACACGGGGACGCCGCCCGTACAGCAGGGGCTGCAGATGCTGAGGCCGAAAGGCAAGCTGATAGAGCACTCGATCTTCGAAAAGACGCCCGAGATAAACTTCTTCCTGCTGGCACGAAAAGAGATCCAACTGCAGGGGTCGTGGGGATTTACCCTTGAAGAATACAATCAGGCAGCGGATATGATCCGATCGGGCAAGGTTGACCGCAAGCCACTGGTTACCCATGAGTTCCCCCTGGACGAGGCGAAGAAAGCATTCGAGACACAACTTCAGTATGAGGAAGCCATCAAGATCGTGTTGAAGCCCTGATATGCCAGGATGTGGCACTCAGGTGATTCACCCCCAACATCTGTTCTAAGCCGCCACGTCACAAGGAAGCACCATTCTTTGATCGGGAGCAATGTCGAGCACACCGGAACTGGTTACTATCCTTGCCATCAATTGAAGCATCAGCAGGTGAATGGAATGGGATTCAGAGAAGATACAAGGACCTGGCTCGAGGAAAACTGTCCGCAAAGCATGCGCAGACAAGGACCTGTGCCCAGTGGCGGCATAACGGTGACCAATGCGCAGCCGGATGCCAGAGAGTGGCTTACGCGCATGGCCGAACGCGGCTGGACCGTGCCCACCTGGCCGAAGGAATATGGCGGTGGTGGACTTTCCGCAGACGAGTACCGGATCCTCGCTCAGGAAATGCGACGCATCAATGCTCGTGAGCCCATCTCGGGGCATGGCACCACTATGATAGGACCCGCGGTCCTCGAGTTCGGCACCGAGGAGCAGTGTCTCGAGTATCTACCCCCCATCGCGTCGGGAGAAATCAAATGGTGCCAGGGCTACAGCGAACCCGGTGCCGGGTCCGACCTCGCAAATGTACAGATGCGTGCAGTAGTGGACGGTGACGACTATATTATCAACGGCTCCAAGCTCTGGACATCAGGCGCATCAGAAGCCGACTGGATTTTCTGCCTGGTTCGCACCGATCCGGACGCTTCCAAGCACGAGGGCATCTCATTCATCGTCTTCGATATGAAATCACCTGGCATTTCCATCACGCAGATCGATCTGATCAGCGGCCCATCGGACTTTTGCCAGACCTTTTGCGATGATGTGCGCGTTCCCAGAAGACATCTGATCAGTAAACCCGGCAACGGCTGGACCGTGGGCAAACGCCTGCTGCAATACGAGCGTACTTCGATTGGCGGCGCCAGTGGTGGGCACCAGAAGGTCACGACGATTGACGAGCATGCCAGGAACTATATCGGTGTTGCCGACGGCAAGATAAGAGATCCTTCCTACCGTGACAGGGTACTCAGGGTGTCTATGGACGACGCTGCGTATCAGCTCACGGTTCGGCGAACGGCTGAAGAAGCGACCACCAGCAAAGCGCCGACGTTCATGTCATCGTTCTTCAAGCTATACGGGACAGAGCAAAACAAGCTGCGCACCGAGTTGCTGGTGTCGCTCATGGGCACGCAAGGCTTCGGGTGGACCGGTGATCAATTCACGCCCGGGGAACTGGGAGCAACGCGCGGCTGGCTGCGAACAAAGGCGAACACGATCGAAGGTGGCACCTCAGAGGTGATGCTGAATATCATTGCCAAGAGGATTCTCGGCCTGCCTGACTGACCGGCAAATCTCACATCTGACGTAAGGGTGTTGAGATCAAACTTCTCTGGAAGATCTCTACTGAGGAAAAGGCTCTCCGGCGTTGGCTGGGCGCCCCCGGCTGGGCGCCCCGCGGAAAGACCCAGAACCTGATTGTAATAAAGTAGCAACAGGGTCCCGAATCCGAACCCCATGATGGACTCGGCAGCCTGGCCGATGCCGTACATCAGCTTGATTCTTACGGGAACGTTGCCGGATCCCATTCGGCCTCCCCCTGCGGCTTTCCTTACAGCGTACAGTAGCTTGCCGTTCTATGACAATAGGCGACTGTGGTCTTCAGGGCGCTCTGAATGCGGCTAATTGCTTACGCCAATTCAGTAAAGAACTTTCTGATCTCCCGATTCAGTGTATCCGGTTGATCGTAGTGGACCATATGCCCGGCTTCGGCAATGGTGACGTGTCTGGCATTCCTAAATATCCTGCGTCTGCGTTCGATCTCCCGATCGTGCAAATCATCCATATCTGACAGACCGTCTCTGCGTTGCAGCCAGTATTCCATGGCACGATCTCCTGTCAGCAACAACACGGGGCACTCGATCCAACTCCATCTCTCCTCGCTCTGCTCATGGACAACAGAGCTCCAGATCTGATTCACTGCCGGCACCCACTTCCACTGCACTCCGCCCTCGGGATGGGGTTCGGTGCCCAGGTCAGCCAGATAACGTGCAGTCTTCGTATCCAGTCTGGCGTTGTTCCTAAGCAACCGCTGATATGCATCGTCGGCATCTGGCATCTGTCTGCGTTCATATTCCATCTCCAACATCATCTCTATGTTGCGCTTGGACATCTGCCGGCCTCCCTCCCTGGAAGTTTCTCCTTCCATTCTGGGAGGGCCCATGCCATCGATTAGCACGATTCCCCCAACGCCTTCGGGATATAGAGCTACATATTGGGACACGATCTGACCGCCAAGGCTGTGACCGACAAAAAGTGGATTCTGTACTGATCTCGCCATGATCAATGACCTGAGATCAGCGATGAAGTGGGATATTGTATAGGCGCCGGGATTGTCGCTGTCCCCATGGCCACGCAGATCGGGAACCACAATACGGTATTCGTCCATGAATTCTCTAACGAGCGGCGCCATGCTCCACGCCAGATCCCGGATACCGTGCAGCAGGATGAGATCAGCACCTTTCCTATCGCCAAATTCCAATCCGCTTAGCTGGTCCTTTCCCGATTGAAAGGTAAACTGCTCAAAATCTTCTATTGGAAACTTTGACACTAACTACCTCTAACAGCTTCACAGAGGTCTCCGATGCATTCCAGATTCTGAAGAGACGCTACGAGATTCACAACCCGCTCGGCCCGCTGTTCTCCAAGTACTGGATCGGCCAGAGAACAAAACTTATCCGTTAGTTTGCACAGTTGCAGATCGAGGTCGGAAGCGGGGATGGCTACGTCCCATTCTTTTGTGTGCTCCGCGCCCGACTTGAGAAGTATTCTGACCACCGATTCCGGATGCCCCTGCTCCGGGAACGCAACGACCGAGATTTTATCGCGCAGACTTACCATTGCCGGCTGTGTGACTACCGCGTCGTTAAACTGATGAATGTCTGCCGTATCAATTCCGGACAGCACCATGGCAGTTGCGCCGCGCAGACTGAATTTTGCTTCAAGACCAGTGCACGGTTGCTGAATATTACAGACAGAAAAGTGGCCTTTGTTGACGGTGATCTCAACCGCCTCGATATCACCCGGTTCGATCTTCAGTTCACTTCTCAGCGCTTTTGCCGCCTCCAGAGCCGAGTGGGTGAGATAGCATGCAGCGTGATACTTAAAGAGGGTCGTTGGCACAAATGAATCCTGCTCAAGCGCTTGGCACAGATTCGATTCGGACAATTGGTCGGCATGTGTCAGACCAAATCCCTGTTCGACTTCCAATACCGATGTCTGACTATCGAATCCCCTGGCCGCCAACTGGGCAGCCAGCAGTCCGTTGGCCGCTGCCTTGCCGGCGTGAAATGGTTTGCACATGGATCCGAACATCGATTTCAACCCGGCTGCCTGGGTAGCCGCAATGCCGAACGCATTACACGTCTGCTCAACTCCCAGCCCCAACAGTTTTGCACAGGCTGCTGCAGCACCCAGACTGCCGAGGGTGGCAGTGGCGTGAAACCCCCTCGCATAGTGGGACGATCCCAGATAACGACCGACGATACACTCCGCATCGATACCGGTGACGAGGCTCAAGATCAGATCCCTGCCGCTTGCATTCTCTTTCTCCGCCAGTGCCAGCACTGCAGGTGCTACCGGCACGGTAGGATGACCCGACATGGCCGGATGCACATCGTCATAGTCATGGGCGTGCGAGGCGCATCCGTTGACCAAGGCAGCCTGAGCGAGACTCACCTTTTTACCGCCCGCCACAAGGGTCGCGTGGGCGTGGCCACCCTCCTCCTCAACCTGATCTTTGACGATTCTCACCAGGGGTTCATCGCATGCCGCGATGGTCACGCCGAGAAAGTCCAGCAAACAGTGTTTGCTGACCGCAATTGTCTCCGGGGACAGGGTTTCGAATTGACGCTGCGACACGTACTCGGCCAGTCGTTGGGTAGTATTCATCTTCCCTCCATGCTCGCTCTTTTGACTATGTTGTCACTCTTAACAATGCAGTGAAGTGAGGCCATCATAGGTATGTAGAGAAACGGCGTCAAACCGGGGAGTTGTGGTAACCTGTTGTGACGGCTGTCGATAAGGAAAAGACTAATGAAGCCCCTGGAGGGAATTGCAATTCTGGATCTGTCTGCAGGGCCGGCAGGGGGTCTCGCTACCATGATACTCAGTGATTTCGGTGCCGAGGTAATAAAGGTCGAACGGCCCGGCGGCGATCCATTCAGGTCCCAGCCCTCAGCTCCGATGTGGCTCCGTGGAAAACAAAGCGTGCAACTGAATTTGAAATCCGCCGCCGCTGTGGCGCGACTGCATGAACTCGTACAACTGTGTGATGTGGTGGTGGTTAACCATCTCGAGGCTACCGCCAAGAAACTGCATTGTGACTACGACAGCCTGAATGCCCTCAATCCACGGTTGATCTATTGCCGGATCACGGGATTCGGGCAAAAAGGACCTTACGCCCACTTGCCTGCCTACGAGGGTGTGGTGGCAGCCAAAGCCGGACGGATGAAAGGCATGGAAGGGATCGGTCCAGCGCCCGGACCGGCCTACTCAGGAGTCCAGGTCGCCACGCACGCCGCCGCCCAAAGTGCGGCATCGGGAATTCTTGCCGCCTTGCTGGAGAGACGTAAGACCGGCACCGGGCAAGCTATCCATACCAGCCTGCTGCAGGGATTGATGCCTTACGACCAGGGCGGATTGATGGCATTACAGCTCAGACAGAGAAGACCCAAAACAGACGCGCGCCCACGACGCCGCTATGATCCCTACAAGGTCATGCCCACCCTTAATTACCATCCGGTGCAGACGAAGGATGGCAGGTGGATCCAACTGGGCAATCTACTGCCCCATCTCTATATGAACTTCTACCGCGTTGCCGGTTTGGATGACTTCCTGGACAGTGAGGCCTACGATGCGACCACTGCCAATTGGTCCAACGAGGACAGAGAAGAGTTTCGCAACAGTATGTTGCAGCGCATGCAGGAGAGGACCGCGGCAGAGTGGATGTCCCTGTTCATCGAAGATGGTGGGGTGGTAGCCCATACCTACCAGACTACCGAGGAGTCCCTGCAAGACCCGGACATTGTCGCCAACGGTCATGCGGTCGAGATGGATGGCATCAAGCAACTTGGACCGCTGGCAAATCTAACGCAAACGCCGGGAGCCATAGCAGGGCCGGCACCGCGCCTCGGACAGCATGACGATTCGGCGCAATTTAGTCTTGCCGTATCGAGTCAGCAGACTGCAATCGATGCCGGCAGTACAAAACCGCCCCTCGATGGCGTGACCGTGCTGGAGTTCGCTACCATCATTGCGGCACCCATGGGCGCTTCTTTTCTGGGTGACATGGGAGCCAGGGTGATCAAGGTGGAGCTGATTGGCGGCGATCCAATCAGAGGCATGGGTCCCGGCATTGGCGCCAGTCGCGTCAATAACAGCAAGGAAAGCATCTCGATCGACCTGAAGTCGACAGAAGGTCAGGCCATCGCCCACGGCTTGATGGAGAAAGCGGACATCATCATCCACAACTACCGGCCCGGCGTGCCGGAAAGACTGGGTATCGGCTATGCCGACGCCAAACGCATCAAGAAGGACATAGTCTACCTGTCAGCAAATGGTTATGGCCCCAAGGGACCGGGGGCCAAGCGCCCTTCGACCCACCCGATTCCCGGCGCTGCTCTCGGGGGAGCTGCCTATCAGGCAGGTGGGATTGCCAACCGAGGTCTGCTCGATCTCGATGAGTTACGCGAAACCTGTCGGAAATTGTTTCTCGCCAACGAGGTAAACCCGGACCCCAACACTTCCATGGTGGTGTGCACGGCTGCACTGCTGGGGTACTATGCCAGAGAGTCTACGGGTCAGGGACAGCAGATCTTTCTGGACATGTTCGGCGCCAATGCCTATGCAAACTTCGACGACTTTATCGTCTACGCCGGCAAGCCCCCTAAACAACCGTTAGATACAGAGCTTCGTGGACCCCACCCACTCTATCGGCTTTACGAGTGCCAATCCGGATGGATCTTTCTGGGACTTCCGTTCGACGCAGAGTGGTCAAAATTCTGTGAGATAACCGGGCGCCCCGATCTACGCAGTGAACCGGCATTCGCAAGTCAGCAAGACCGCAATCAAAACCAGGACAGATTGACCGATAACTTGTCACGTCTCTTTGGCACCGAATCAGCCGCGCACTGGGAATCGCTCCTCGGCGGCCAGGGATTGGGTTGCGTCGTTGCTGACGACCAGTCTATGCCTGAATTCTACCTGAACGATCCACATGCAAGGGAAAACGGTTGTATGATCGAGGCAACACATGCTCGTTGGGGAGAGTATTTGAGGTACGGACCGATGGTGGAATTCAGTCGCAGTAGCGGTTCACTGGGCGCGGCCGTGCTCGCTGGGGAAAACACCAATAGCGTTTTGGCTGAGCTGGGTTATACAGAGGATGAAATAATCCGGATGCGCGAAAACAAGCAGGTATGGTCCGAACCGATCGAGGTCACGCGCTAATCGCAAAGATCCCACGCGCTAATCGTAAAGATCCTACGCTAATCGTAAAGATCCTACGCTAACCGTAAGATCCTACGCTAATCGTAAAGATCCAGGGTCACTCGACCCATCGATCAGATCACGTATCTGGGTTGACATAATATGTCGGCGCGCTAAACTAGCTCGACGACATATTATGTCGAACCGAGAAGTTACCGAATTTTGGTTTTTTTGACCACACGCTACATCGGCCACTGAGCAGGAATATCGCTTAAATTCAAAGAGTTAGCTATCTATTCGGTAACTTCTCAATAAATCAGTGCAATCAACCTTCCAATACAGCGTGGCCGCTGATCAGATCGGCAAGAGGGGGAATGGTACCGGCGATGGTGGTCCGGTCGGTCAGGTAGTCCCAGAATGAAACGCCTTGTTTCTTACAG
>JASMJM010000150.1 GCA_030749725.1 Pseudomonadales bacterium
TTAGGTAAACTGTCCCTTTAATTTGTCCCTCTAATTTTAGGACTCCTGTCTTCTGCTAAAGCACATGCGGCAGTACCTTGCCACTCACTTCCCGGCAGACTGCCTGACCATCTGGCAGCAGAAAGAATTGAAGCTTGACCACGTCTTGGTTAGTAACACCATTAACCCATCAGATTTTGGAGGATCGGTGAGCAGGTGTCATTTCCGGTACCATCGGTGGCAGGGACGCCACCGCTGAGCCTACAGGGATGTATTTATCGCGTGTGCCGGAAATGACACCTGCTCGCCGATCCGGGACTATCTACGAAGTGCCATTAGTTTGGATCGACTCACCCTACCGACAACCAACAAACTGGATCGAGTTGCGGCTCTCCTTTACGACTCGTTGGAATGCTTCCACCACGTAGTCTATGTCTTCTTGGGTGGTATCGATGCCGAGAGACAGGCGGATGGAGCAGTGGGCTTCTTCGTCGGACAGGCCGATGGCTTTGAGGACGTGGGATGGGTCCGGGTTGCCGGACTTGCAGGCGGATCCGGAGGAGAAGTAGACGCCGTGACGATCCAGGGCCAAGACCAGGGATTCGCCCCTCAGTCCCGGTACGTGCAGATTGGTCGTGTTGGGGGTTCGGTTTGTGGTGCATCCATTTGTACGAGTGCCGGGTATCAGGTTACACAAGTTGTGTTCCAACTGGTCGCGCAACGCTGCCACTTGCCCCATTGCGCCACTGTTTAATCGTTTGCGGAGGATTTCACAGGCCTTGCCGAAACCGACGATTCCGGCAACGTTTTCCGTACCGGCTCGCAGACCGTGCTCCTGGCCTCCTCCTTGGATGAGCGGCGAGAGTTGCACACCTTTGCGTATATAAAGCGTCCCGATCCCCTTTGGGCCGTAGAGCTTGTGCGCTGAAACGCTGAGTAAGTCGACTCCCAGTTGCTCGACATCCACGTCTATTTTGCCGAGGGCCTGGACCGCGTCCGTGTGAACCAGTACGCCCTGTTGGTGACACAATTCGGTGATCTCGTGTAGATCCTGGATGGAACCCAGCTCATTGTTGGCCAGCATGATCGTGACCAGAACCGTATCCGGTCGAAGTGCATCCCGGACAGCTTGCGGGTCAACACGACCATCACTTCTGACTGGTACGATGCTGGTTTGAAAGCCCAGTTCCTGCAGGCCCTGGCAGGCGCCCAACACGGCCGGGTGTTCCACTGCGCTGGTGACCAGGTGTTTGCCCTTTGACGATAGGGCTATGGCTGCTCCCTTGATGGCGAGATTGTCCGCTTCGCTGCCGCCGCCGGTGAAGACGATTCTTCTGGCTGTGCAATTGATGGATGCCGCCACCATCCGGCGGGCTGCTTCCACCGCGGTGCGAGCATCGCTCCCCTGTGTGTGGATGCTGGAAGGATTGCCGCCGCTGTCTTGTAGGAACGGAAGCATCGAGTTTAGGACGTCCGGATGCACCGGGGTACTGGCATTGTGATCCAGATAAACCTGTCTCGGTGGCTTGCCGCTCGCTTTAGTCTTCATGGGTTTTTCGTGAGGGGGTTGCTGTGTCATTGCCAATTTGCTCTTTTCACCGCCAGGCTGGTCCCGCACCACTTCGCACAGAAGTGCCTTGTACACCGGAAAACCGCTGATGGGATCATATCTTTGCAGATCGGTGAGTTCATTGACATTGCACTCCTGCCACGCTTTGGATCCCAGCGGGCATCGATCGCTCCCGCCACGATGTCATCGCTGACGTTGGCACGAAACCTCACTCTACCCCTGCTGTTTTCGACCCAGACCCAGTCGCCGTGTTCTATCTGCCGAGCTGCTGCATCCTGGCTATTCAGCGTCACGCAAGGTTCCAGGGCGTGATCCTTGAGCTTGCGTACGCCGTGGTGTTGCGTGCGAAAGTCAGCGAAGATACGAGCGCCGGAATTGAATACCAGTGGATATCGGTCTGCCAGTTCCGGTTGGGCGATGGGACCTTCAGCCGGTTCGGTGTAAACCGGTAAAGGATCGTAGCCATGTTCGGCGAGGATGGATGAGCTGATCTCGAATTTTCCGCTGGCAGTGGCAAAACCGGGTTCGCCATCTTCACGCAGCAGACCCTTCTGCCACTTCTTGTACTGCATCATTACCCCATCGAGACGCACACTGCCCCCTGCCGCACGGACCTCTTCGAGGGAGAATCCGGAACCCTTCAATACATGTCGCAGCCGCTCCTCGTCATTTTGGGGATACAGCTCACCATAGCCCAGTCGTTGGGCCAATTCGGCCAGGATATGGAAGTCATCACGCGCTTCGCCTAACGGTTCCAGCAGTCTTTCCCGCAGTGCAAACACCGGTCCGTAAACCATGTAGGAGTTGGTTTCATACATGGTGGTGGCGGGCAGGACGATGTCCGCGTAGGCCGCGTCGGCAGTGAGGTAACGATCCACACAAACCAGAAAGTCCAGGCCCTGCAGGGTTTTCTTCCACAGTTCAGGATCCGGCCAGGCGGTGATGATGGAACCTCCCAGGATCATCATGGCTCTGATGCGGTAGGGGTTGCCTTCAAGCACGGATTGCGGCAGTGCTATGGCATGGGATTCTCCCCGATAGTGGCTGTAGATGGGGAATCGATCGATGCCCAGCGCCTTGCTCACGTTCGGATTGGCGATCAGTCCTTCTCGATTGATGGGAAACTGGTTCTCCCGCATACGAATGCATAAACCGCCCGGTACGTCTAGCTGTCCCGCCAACGCCCAAAGCGTGAATACAGCACGAATGGCCTGAACGCCGCTGTCGGAGTATTCGAGACCGGTATACATCACCGGGGTAGCGCCACGGGCGGCGGCAATTGCCCTGGCAACACGACGAATAACATCGGCCGGAACAGAGGTGATTTCGGCGGCTACTTCCGGACGGAAGTGTTGCGTGTATTGAGCGAGCTGTTCGAATCCAACCGTCCAGTTCTGTACGAACTCGTCGTCATAGAGTTCCTCCTCTACGAGTACCTGGATCATGCTGAGTGCCAGGGCACCATCCGTACCGGGTCTGGGTGCGATCCACTCCGCATCGGTTGCCTTGGCCGTCTCATTGCGGCGCGGATCGATGCACAGTACTTCCGCTCCCCGCTGTCTCGCCGCCACGATCCTTTGATGCTGTAGCGGCGGAGAATCGGTCGCTGGATTCGCTCCCCAGATGACCACAAGATCAGCCTGGTCCACGTCCATTTCCAGGGAGATGTACATTTCACCGAAGGTGACGTGGGGAGCGATCATTGCAAATGAAACATAGCAGAGCGCCCCTACGCCGAGGGTGTTGGGGGAGCCAAACGGAAACAGCACGCTGGAGGCAGACGACACAGCTACTCCGGCGGGCTGGAATACGTCACACAGGGACAGTTCAAAACTACCTCTACCCGTATAGATGGCGGTTGCTTCCGCTCCAGACTCCGCCTTAATCCCTTTGAACTTCGCTGCAATAGTCTCAAACGCCTCGTCCCAGGAGATGCGTTCGAATTGGAAATTTCCCTTGTCACCGACTCTGCGCAACGGGTATTTGTGTCGGTCCGGGTCGTTGATGATCTGTGGCGAGTGGGCGCCGATGGTACAGATCATGCCAAGGGGATGATCGGCACGTGCATCCACACGAGTCACCACACCATCTTCCAGCCTCGAAGTCACGAAGCACCCGGCCGGGCAGATACCACAGATGGTATGGCGGGATTCAACGACCGGTTTCAAGGCAATTGGGGCGTTTGTTGAGGGGTCCGCCGAGGTGGACCGATTTGTGGCCTGATCGTCTCTAAGTACTGTCTTTCCCAAAGGTCCTTACTCCAGATGCAGGTGAGTCTCCTGCCGTTTCAGCAGCAATAGTGCGAACAGATTATCAGGATCGGAAAATACCTTTCGCGTCTTAAAACCAAATGCCGCCAGCCTCGATGCAAGCCCATCAAGCGTAAACTTACGCGAAATCTCGGTGTTGATTCGTTCGCCAGCTTCTATTCTGTGACGAGCGTTCAATGGTTCGATGAATATTTCCTGAGACTCGAGAAATCTTACGCAGATCTCAATCTGATGTGCTGCTTCGTTGTAACATGCCAGATGTTCCACCTGGTTCAGATCGATTGATGCACCCAACTCACGATTGATGCGGCTGAAAAGATTGCGAGTGAAGCACTGGGTGACACCAGCAGAGTCGTTATACGCGGCCTCCAATGTTTCTACATTCTTGTGCAGGTCAACTCCCAGCAGAACGTAGTCACCCATCGTAAGATTGTCAGCAACCTGGTGAAAGAAGACGTTGAATTCCTGCTCTGAGAAATTACCGATGGTGCTGCCGAGAAAAACCACAATGGTTTTACCCGTCTCGGAGAATATCGGCATGGCTTGCTGATAGCTGGCGCAGAGTGGATGAAATCTTACCGTGGGGAGAGTCTCTCCGATCATCCTTCTGCCCTTGTCGAGTGCTGAGCGACTTACATCCACGGCGATATAATCAGGCTGTGATTCGATCGCGCAGTAAGCATCCAGTAGCAGTTGGGTCTTACGAGAGGTGCCCGCTCCCAGTTCAACGAGGGTCAAGGGACCTGTCTCTGCCGCGATCTCCTCCGCTACCTTGGTCAAGATCTGCGTTTCGGTTCGGGTGAGGTAGTATTCAGGCAGATCGCAGATCGCTTCGAACAGCTCGCTGCCGCGCTGGTCGTAGAGGTATTTGCAGTCCAGCCGCCTGGGTCTGCAGTGCAGCCCTCGATCCACATCCGTGGCAAATGCCAGGTGGGCATCGCCCGCGGACAGAGTTGAACTGGTATAGCCCTGCAGAATAGTTGCTAGATCATTGGCCGGTCCGACCTCTTCAGTAGTTAGGCTCGATAATTTGAGATTCACTTGGATACGGTCCTTATTGTTGTTGATCGCCAGGGTTGCGCCCATGAGCCCCTCCCGGCTTTACCCGAGTTAAGTGCCGGTGGCAGCAGCGATTGTTCAGATAGGACAGAACAAAAACCAGCAGCCATCAAAGTGTAATCCTCTGTGTTTGGATCGTGAAGGGGATACGTCAGGAAGCGCGCCGGCAGGTAATCCTGCTCGAGAAACATCGAATCCTGGTACAGAACTTTCCAAACATGCTGGCCAAGCAACAAGCGCAACTGAATAGAGCCGAGGCTATCCTGCAACAGGTGAGAATCGATCAGGAAAGAACCACCATCCGCTCCCCCTATTCGGGCCGTATCGCTAGCGTGCTGGTAGCCGTTGGTGACCGCACATTGACTGGCAGCGCCGTTGTGGAACTGTACGATACCGGTGCCCTGGAGATACGCACACAGGTGCCAGGTGAGCATCTGGCGCAAATGAGAACGGCTCTGGCCGAAAAAGAACGTATCGAAGCCGTGATTACCACCGCCGAAGAGTCGATCGATCTTTATCTGGATCGATTGTCCGGCAAAGTCAATCAGGGCAGCAGCGGCGTAGATGCCTTGTTTAGACTCAGTCAACCCACCGAACACCTTGAACTGGGTAGAGTTGTTGACCTCAAAGTGACACTACCCCTGCAGGAAAATGTGATAGCAGTCCCAGTGCAAGCTATCTATGGCGACAGCCGAATCTATACCCTCACCGAGATGGATCGCCTAAACGGAATCGATATCCATCGCATCGGCGAACGATCAGCACAAGGTGAACTGCAAATTCTAATCCGCTCTTCCCAGATCAGGGCGGGTGATCAGATCGTGACCACCCAACTGCCAAAGGCTGTCAGCGGTCTGAAGGTAAAGGTCAACAGCCCTACCCAGACCTAGCACGCTGTCCCGCAATTAAGTGGTCATTACTCGGTCGGCATATTTTGTTCCTGGCGAGGCGCGAGGACGCCGCGGGTTGGGCACCCACAAGGAGGAGCAACGGGGACGCCCAGTCGAAGTCCAGGGACGAAATAGGCCACTGAATAAGGCCAGTTAATTGCGGGACAGCATGCTCGTGCACTGCTGATTTGGCACTTTCTTCTCAACCAACTCTCGCCGCTCTGAGTTATACTGGAACATTTGGTCGGGAGAGGGTCGATGGTTTCGGTTGTTTCAAGATTTCTCATTTTCAGTCTCAGCTGCTTGTTGCTGCCAATGGCTCAAGCAGAACCGGAGGACACAAAACCGCTGGTCATATTGACCACTAATCTCGGCACTATCACCATCCAGCTCGACGCTGAGAAAGCCCCCATCTCTGCTGCCAACTTCCTTGCCTACGTGGATTCGGGCTTTTACAGCAACACGCTTTTTCACAGGGTCATTCCGGAATTTATGATTCAAGGGGGTGGCTTTGGTCTGAAACTCGAAGATAAAGAGAACATGGATCCCATCAAGAATGAAGCGGGCAACGGCCTTAACAACGTTCGTGGCAGCATCGCCATGGCGCGAACGTCCGTGATCAACAGTGCAACATCGCAGTTTTTCATCAATACGGTGGACAATGCCTTTCTCAACCATACCGAATCCAGCTACGGCTATGCGGTATTCGGCAAGGTCATTGAAGGTATGGAGGTGGTGGACAAGATCGAGATGACCCCAACCAAGCGCTCCGGGAGCTTTGCAAATCTCCCGGCAGAACCGGTTACGCTCCTATCGGCCAGCCGTGCACCCAGACAGTGAATGCTTTGACTCATCCCAGTTGAGTATTATGATTGGTAAGCAAAACGGTTCCCTGCAGGCAGCACTGAGCAGATATCGATAACCACTGTCACTTTACGCTAACTCGAGTTTAACTATGGATATAGCATTGCTCCTGCTGAGAAACCTGATAATCAGCGTCTTCATCGCTCTTGTGGCGGTGATCAGCGGCCATCTGATTGACCGTGGCAATCTTGGCTTACCATTCGTATCAGAAGATTATGGCTTGCTTTTGCAATTTACCGTCGCAGTTTTTGTCGGCGCACTGCTGCTGCAGCTTACCGACAATCTGTTTGCCAGCAGAGGCAGTCGGGAACTGGGCACGGTCAAGTGGTTCAACGTGAAGAAGGGATATGGGTTCATCACCAGAGATCAGGGAGAAGATGTGTTCGTACACTTTCGCAACATCAGAGGGAGTGGCCGCCGTTCGATCTCTGAAGGGCAGCGGGTAGAATTCGTAGTAATCTCAGGTAAGAAAGGACTGCAGGCGGACGACGTGCACACGTCTGAGTGAACGCCCGGCCTCATGCAAAATCTCCTGTTTATCGCCGACGAGGATGAACTCAGCAAGCTGCAGCCGGACGACAACCCCAAAGATTCCTTTACCTGCATGAACGGTCTTGGCATCGACCTTGAGATGCGTGCTCAGCTATATTCCCTGATTAACGGTGAATTCCTGGATGACTGCCTGTTATTGGAAGAGCCACTGCAAACTTCATCGGATGAGGGACCATGGATAACCCGTCTGCCGAGGGAGTTGACCCAGCAGATCGCCGACCTTGCTGATGAGCAGCTAACGGAAGTCGTGGATAACTGGCGCGAATGCAGCGATGTGGAAGCTGCCGATCTGGGCCAGGATGACCTGTCCGAATATCTCTATATACTCACCAATCTCTGCCAGAACACCATGCAGGAGGCGGGCCTGCATATTTACACCTATACTGTATGAGCTACAACATGACTGTATGGGGTGGCCAATAGCATGCAAACACTGGTTTCAGTCAATGACTTACTGCTCAATCTCGAAAGTTCGGATTGGGCTCTGTTCGACTGTCGCTTTTCTCTGGCGAACAGTGAGGCGGGCCTGAAGAGCTATCATCTCGATCACATACCTAATGCTCGTTATGCAGATTTGAATAACGACCTGAGCGCTCCGGTCGTTACAGGGAAGACGGGCCGACACCCGCTGCCTGACATGGACAGATGGATCGAGAAGGTCAGGAGTTGGGGAGTCGAGCCTACAACTCAGGTAGTCGCCTATGATGCCTCCGGTGGCCCCTTTGCAGCCCGCCTATGGTGGCTGTTCCGTTGGAGCGGTCATGAACGGGTGGCTGTACTTGATGGTGGCTTGGGCGCATGGATGAATAGAAAGTACCCGGTTTCACCCGACCTGCCCGATCCCGCCACTGAATCCAATTACGAACTGCGGCCTTCGCTGACCCGCATGATAGAAGCGCCGGACCTGTTGCAGGCGTTAGAGGATAAGAGCAAAGGCATACGTCTCCTTGACGCGAGAGAGGCAGCCCGATTTCGCGGTGAAGAAGAACCCTTGGATGCCGTGGCCGGTCACATCCCGGGGGCTCTGTGTGTTCCGTTTGGTGAGAACCTGGACAGGAATGGGTTTTTCCTCAAGGTTGAGCAGCTCAAAGAGAGATTCGATGGACACCTGACTAACGCCGACGGGCCCAGCGGCAACGATCAGAACGTCGTGTGCTACTGCGGCTCCGGAGTGACGGCTGCCCACAACATATTGGCCATGGTGCATGCAGGCTTGCCGGAACCCATCCTCTATGGCGGCTCCTGGAGTGAGTGGATCCTGGATCCGCAACGTCCCATCGAGACCAGGTAGGTGCGGCCGGCTAGGTGCGGCTGGCTAGGCGCCCCCAGCTAGTGTCCGCCCAGGTTTCCGGTCAGCGTCCTCACACTACGTCTCAAGTTATTGATTTTAATGTTAAATTTCCTGCCCTGTTGGCGCACTCGCGTCCCTGTTTCCGGGCGGGCGCCCACTTCCGGACAGGCAGCAGCTAATGGATCAAAACTATCTGCTTGACCAGGCTGAAATCAGCTGGGACCAGGCAGGCCACCCGTTCGCCTCGAGATTCAACGACGTCTACTACTCGAATGAGGACGGCCCGCAGGACAAGCAGTTCGTGTTCCTCGACCGCAACCATTTGAAATCACGTTGGCAACGTCTCTCCGCCACAACAGCCGGGCACTTCACTCTGGTGGAGACGGGTTTCGGCACGGGGCTGAACTTCTTACTAACATACAAACTATGGTGCGAATCGGCACCCTCGACCTGGCAGCTGCACTATCTCTCCATCGAGAGATATCCGCTGGCCAGAGCCGATCTGCGACGCGCCATACGGGGTCTGCCAGGAGATCTGCGGGGGGACGAACTGCTATCCGTATATCCGGACCCATCGGTCGGCTTTCACCGGCGCCATTTTGCTGACAACGTCAATCTGACCCTCCTCTATGCTGATGTACTACAGGGCCTGGAACAGCTGACCTGTGCCGCGGACGCCTGGTTTCTGGATGGATTCGCACCCCGGACCAACCCGGACATGTGGAGCGAACAGTGCTGCTCCCGCATATTCGAGCTCAGCACGCCGGGCGCCACCTTCAGCACCTATAGTGCAGCCGGTTGGGTCAGACGCGGACTGCAGGCCGCTGGCTTCGACGTTCAAAAGCAGCCGGGATTTGGCCGGAAAAGGGCGTTGCTGTGCGGTCAGAAGCCCGGTCGCTGGGAGCCGGCAGTTCGTCCACACGGAAGAAAGGTCGCCGTCATCGGTGCCGGTTTGGCTGGCACCAGCTGCGCCTGCGCCCTGGCACGAAGAGGGTTCAGTGTCTCGCTTATCGAAAGGGGCGGGAGAGTGGCAGAAGGTGCAACCGGCATGCACCAGTTGGCTTTCTATCCCCAACTTGCAGCCAACCCTACCTGGCAGAGCCTTTATTCCCTGCAGGCATTTCAGTACACAGCGCACCACCTGCAGACGCTGTCAGTCGGTGGCAGTATGGACTGGCAAGCCTGCGGTTTTCTGAAACTCGACACGCATGAGAGAGATCGAGCGCAGCACGACAGGCTACGTCGTCACTTCGATGCTCCCAACGAGATAGCAAGGTGGATGAATCGTGACGAGGCAACGCAAACGGCTGGCCTGCAGTTGACTGATGGTGGATTCTACTTCGCCAAGGCTGGCTGGGCAGATCCGCGGCAACTCTGCGCTGCCCAAATGGATCATCCTGACATCGAGGTGGTGTACGCCAGCGAAGCAGTCTCGTTGGTGAAGACGATCGATGACTGGTCACTAATGGATCACACAGGTGAACCCTTGCTGCGAGCCCCTTTGGTCATCATCGCCAATGGTCATCTGGCGACCGGCTTTGATCAGACTCATCCTCTGCCTCTATCGAGAGTCAGGGGACAAACCAGCCTACTGCTGACCAATCCAGAGTTGAACGGATTGAATACGATCCTTGCTGGCTCAGCCACACTGTTTCCCGCGCATCAGGAAATACACAACCTGGCAGCTACCTACGATCCGGACGACGATGACCTGCAGAGCCGCAATTCCGATCATAGACTGCTGCAGGAACATCTGCAGGAGATGATAACCGTCGACTATCATTCCTCCCCGCAGGATGCACTGGTGGGGATCCGAGCTGTGTCCAGAGATCGCTTTCCCATCGCCGGCGCCGTGCCTGACTGGCATGCGCTGGCAGCACACTACAGCCCTCTGCAACGTAACGCCCATGCCTTTATTCCCAGATTCGAGGCCAATCTACCCGGGCTATTTGTCGCTACCGCTTTCGGTTCCCATGGCCTCAACCAGATCCCGCTGTGCGCGGAACATCTTGCGTCTGCCATATGTGGTGAACCGGATCCTCTGCCTCAAGCCATGGCTGAACTGATCAGCCCAATCCGCTTCCTGATCAGAGATCTGAAGCAACAAAAAGGCACTCACTAGCTAGTTCTTGTCCGGATGCGGCCCACCGGAAACCCCAGTTTTCCAGGACAGACGCACAAAACTGCCTGTCCTTGGCACCATTTAGCCCTGCAATAACAGGACAAGAACACCCTCGATCCTGCCAAAGAGAACGGAAACTTCAGTTTCCGGACAGCAACTAGCCACTGCTCGTTTCACCAAAAGTGCGTACGTTGATCACCCCATCAATGGCGCCGATTTCGTCCACCAGTTCCTGGTTCGGGGTCGTCTCGATGTCGATCAGATTGTAGGCCACGTCGTCGCGGCTCCTGTTGGACATATCGAGTACATTGATGTTGCGTTGTGCCAGTATGGATAGAACATTGCTGAGGATGCTGGGTACATTCCTGTTGGCCAGGGCGATGCGACAAGCGCCGCTGCGACCCAGATTGAGCGAAGGGAAATTGACTGAATTCCTTATGTTTCCGTTCTCCAGGAAGTCGATCACCTGGTCAGCGACCATCATGGCGCAATTGTCTTCCGCCTCCTCCGTGCTGGCACCGAGGTGAGGAATGGCCGTCACGCCCTTCTTTCCCAGCAAGCGGGGGGTCGGGAAATCGGACAGGTATTGAGAGATCTTGCCCATCTCCATGGCTTGCAGCAGATCTTCGCTGTTGACCAGTTCGCCCCGGGCAAAGTTCAGCAGCACGGTACCATCTTTGCATTGGCCCAGGGTTTCGGCATTGATAAGCCCTCGAGTCGAATCCAGCACCGGCACGTGCAGTGAGACCATGTCGGCACGGGACAGCAAGGCGCCGATGCTGTCCATTTTCTGAATACTCCTGGACAGAACCCAGGCGCCGTCGATTGACAGTTCCGGATCATAGCCGACGACGTTCATTCCGAGGCGCACTGCCATATCGGCCACCAGGGATCCAATGGCTCCCAGACCGATAACCCCTAACGTCTTGGCGGCAATCTCGCTTCCCTTGTAGTTTTTCTTGGATCCCTCCACCAGTTTGCTGAGTTCGTCATGATCGGTGACGTGGGTTAGTCCCTTGACATAGTCGATACCATCGATGATGCCCCGTGCCGACAACAGCATCGCTACCAATACCAACTCCTTCACGGCGTTGGCATTAGCCCCTGGCGTGTTGAATACCACGACTCCCTTATCCGTGCAGGCTGACACAGGAATGTTGTTGACCCCGGCGCCGGCCCTTCCTACGGCTCGCAGGGAAGGGCCTACGTCATCCTCTGACAACTTGAAACTTCGAACCAGAATTGCATCAGGATTCTCGACCTCGTTACCCAACTCATAGATTTCATCGGAAAACTTATCCAGCCCCCGGGGCGATATCTGGTTTAACGTCCGTACCTTGTACATGCCTGCAGTGTCCCTTTCAGAAAATCTTACATTGTACATGATGGCGATGTTGCATATCACCGCGGCAAGCTGTTTCCCAATACCGATCGCATCTCTTGGGTTAAGCTGGGAGGATGACCATAACGGTGCCGACACAACCCAAGGGCTGAATCAGTTGTGCAGAGTCAGATTGCACGACCGCCGGCGGGACGCTGCAGAATTCGAAGGGGACGGCGACGCTGATTCCGGTTCATCGTTGCGGCACGTGTACGGCCTGTGGAATCTGTATCCGCAATACGCGAGCGCTGTACGGCGCCCTTCCTAACTGCCGAACAGAGCCACGCCGGTATAGAAGCCGTGGAACATGGCCAGCAGGACAAAGAGCACCACACTGACGACGACACTGAGCCAGCCGATCTCTCCCGGCGCAAACCGGTTCCGCCCGGCAATAATTGCCATGAAAGGCACATTTGACGTCTTCGCCACAAATGGAGCCCACTTCTCCCCCTCCCTGCGAGCACATTTTCTGTCCAGCAGCACAGTTCCAGCGCCGGAGACAATCGCGAAGCAGCCAAAGAAGATCAGCGAAGGCACGTCGCCATTAGCAATCATGTGCGTCGTTGCCCAGATGAATATGCCCCACTGAACCGGATGTCTGGTCACACGTAGGATTCCGGTCACCTCTTGCCCCAGGGCGGCTTCCATCTTCACGGCGGTGGGGTTCTTGGCGAGCAGGCCGCTGGCAACGAATATGACGACGAAAGGCATGAAAACGAACGGGATGGCATTGGTCGCTGCGCCTTCCTGCCACAGGAAAACTGTCGGTACTATATTGTCGTGCAACTGGATGAACCAGACGAGCGCTGCCAGGGAAATGATCGAATAGATCCCCAGATAGCCATTTTCGCCGGCAATGTTAACCAGGATGCCTCTTAGGGGACTGCTGGAGATTCCGAGATGAGTCACGATAAACAGCAGTGCTGCAAAGGTAAGCAACAGGTTCTCGTCCATGGTCACCCCTCATAAGTTTTGTTGGTGAACCAGGATACTGCAAAAGGGGCGATACGTACACACCCAGCGGCGCACAGGCTTAGCGCGGCGGCGAGCAGCAACCAGCGGCCCTTAGATTTCATCGCTCCTCCCTCGCAACCGGATGGTGGCGAACAGGAGTGCCACTCCTACCAGCAAACCGAGTCCCATGTTGACACTAAAGGAGATATCCACTAAATCCGACCAGCCTCTCAGGTTTTCCGGATCACTACCAATCGACAACGGTACCAGGTGACCGAGAAAAAAGTCCGCGAACCTGTCCCCACTCATCAACATGGCCTCCACCAGGCCGATGACGGCAGGAACAGCCAGCAGCCAGATCAGGGGAACAGACCGTGCACAGCATGACACCAGCATGACAAACCCATAGATGGGTAGCGACCAGAACGCCTGCAGGGCCAGGACCGCGAGCAGCAGTGGCCAGTAGGAGTAGAGTTGGGCCGGGCCCCAGAGCGTGCTCCAAACGGATACGTCAGCGTTGATGGACATAACAGAAGCGATCACCAGAATCGATATCTGAGTCACCAATATGAATAGAAATGCGATCGCAGGAGCGACAATCGCGGCAGCCAACAGCTTTGACAGCACGGTCATGGCATCGGATACGGGCATCGATTTCCAGAACAGCACACTTCTGTCCTTTCTGTCCTCATACAAGGATCCCAGCAGATAGTAGAAGATGACAAACCAGAGAGTGCCACGAATGGGCGCGCTCACAGACGTCAGCAGTTTAACCACGAATTCCTCCCTCTCCCGTGCATCTTGCCGAGAGAGTTGCTGTAGCTGGTCAAGATAAATATCCTGCAGGGGTCTCGAATCCGATTGCCACTCGATGTCCCGGCCCCGCAGATCGCCGGCATCAATCGTTACGTCGCCACCGACGTTGACGTTGACTAGTGCAGCCAACAAAGAGAGTGTGATGACCAGCGCACTGATAGTCAGCGGGAAATAGAGAAATATGCCCTTGTGTTCCCAGAATTCGCGCTTCAGCAAGATCGGCAGTTGATACATCACGATCGCACTCCTCTCATCTTGGCTACAAACAGATCAGCGATCCCGGGTACATGTATCTCGCCGAGTTTGGCCAACTGATCTGGATCCTGGTCCTCGAACAGGAGTCCCTTGCGACCAAGAAGGTCTCTTTCGTAGATTGGATTCAACTGCCGCGCCTGCTCCACCTTGTCGGGATGAATCAGCACCTCAGAGAATCTGTTGGCTATGTCATCCATGGCAATATCCAGGATGATTTCGCCCCGGTCGATGAAGATTAGATGAGTCAGCAGAGCTTCGATCTCCTCCACCTGATGGGTGCTGATGATGATGCTCTTGTCACCATCGTAGTAGTCGTTCAGCAGTCGATTATAGAACTCCTTGCGGTAGAGGATATCCAGACCCAGGGTGGGTTCATCCAGCACCAGCAAGTTCACGTCGATGGCCATAACGAGCGCCAGGTGCAGTTGAGTTACCATCCCCTTGGAGAGACTTTGTATCCGCTGTGTCGCGCTAATCGACGTGGTTGCCAACAGCTCTTCCGCTCTGCTGCGACTGAAATTCGGGTGAACACCTTCGATATAGTCCATCGCCTGGTCTACCCTTAACCAGCGCGGCAGTATGCCTACATCGGCTATGAAACAGACGCTCTCCATGATTTGATGGCGTTCTCGGCGCGGATCCCGGCCTTGCACGTGCAATTGCCCTTCGAACGCACACAGGCCGAGCATCGACTTCAGCGTGGTGGTCTTGCCGGCACCGTTGGGACCAATCAAACCAACGATCGATCCACTCTCGATGGCAAAGTCGATCCCACGCAGCGCTTCAAAGTCCCCGAAGGATTTTCGAACGCCGTTCGCTTCAACAATGGCGGTCATCCATCTGTCTCCAGCTGTGCTAACAAAAGCCGAGCATCCAGTCCAAGCCGATTGATCTTGCCGGCTATCACGGGCCATTCTTCCTTCAAGAATCGTTCTTTTTCCAGACCGGCCAGCTTTTCACCGGCACCGTCACCAACGAACATACCCAAACCCCTTCTCTTCTCGACCAGATGATCCTCGACCAGCAACTGGAACGCCTTGGACACGGTAATGGGATTGATGCGTTGTTCGTTGGCGATCTGCCGAACCGACGGTAGCGAGTCACCGTCGCTAAATACACCGTCCAGTATCAACTCGACTATTCTGTCTCTCAATTGCCGATAGATGGGGTCTCTGTCGTTCCAGTTTATCTGCATAACATATTGAATAATAAGAGGTTTATGTCCAGTTAGGCATACGATGTAGTGGTGTTATACATAACTATAACACTCGAACAGCAAAATGCAAGTTTCTTTCAATGACCCGGTCCGCGTAAAGGGAGCGAAACTACGCGGACTTCCCGTTTTGAACGGTGGCGAGGATAAGATCATGGATCACGTTAACAGCATCAGGTGACTGGAATGCATCGATCCTGGCAATGATCTCCGTGCTGTCCCGCAATGTGCCGAGGATCGCTGCACAGAGTACCTCCGCAGTCAGGGCTTCCTCTTCGATCACTTTACTGTAGCCCAGCTTGGCGAAGGTTCTGGCATTGATGATCTGGTCGCCTCGACTCACCTGTGCGGATAGTGGTATCAGGATGTGGGGCTTCTTGCACAACAGCAATTCATAGATGGAGTTGGCTCCGGCGCGAGATACCACCAGGTCCGCGCAGGCCAGCAGATCGCCGAATTCCTCGTGCAGATATTCCAGCTGATGATAGTTCTGCAGCGAGGCCAGATCGGTACGCATATTTCCTGCCCCACAGATGTGCACGATCTGATGATCTTTCAATAGCTGCTGCAGAGATGCGTGCACGACTGTATTGATTGCTGTTGCCCCCAGGCTGCCGCCGAAAAACAGGAGGGTCTTTCGCTCGCTGTCCAGACCCAAGAGACGACGACCTGCAGCAGCATCACCCGACAGGATGGCGGCCCGGACCGGCGTACCGGTCAGCATTACCTTGGCAGACTCTAAGATGCTGACGGTCTCCGGAAAGGTTACGCACACCCGTTCGGCAAATGGAAAGCACAGCCTGTTGGCTAGCCCCGGGGTAATGTCGGACTCATGGGTTATCACCGCAATTCGATTCAGCCAGGCGCCAATAACCACCGGCACGGAGATGAAGCCACCTTTGGAGAAGAGGATATCGGGGGACAGTCGACGGCAGAGCAGAAAGGACTGCACAATGCCCAGTAGAATTCGCACAGGATCGATGAAGTTTTGCCAGCTGAAGTAGCGCCTGAGCTTGCCACTCGAGATACTGTAATAGTCAATATCCAGTTCAGCGATGATGTCCTTTTCGATGCCGTCGACGGACCCTATATAGCTGACCTGCCAGCCGTCCCGCAGAAACGTTTCGATCAGACCGACATTGGGCGTGACGTGACCCGCCGATCCTCCCCCGGTAAAGAGGATCTTCTTCATGCCCGTTTTCCACTCACAAGTCGAGTACCTGTTTCACGAAGGGGATGGTGATCCTTCTCTGCTGGCGTACATTCTCGCGATCCAAGTCATCCAGTGAGCTGAACAGCGATGTTAGGTTGCGGCTTGCCCTCTTGAGGATAAAGTCGGCGACTTCCCCACTCAGGTCGATTCCCCTATTTTCGGCTCTCAACATTATCGCCGTCTTCTTTTCACTGTCCGACAGCGACTCGATTCGAAGGACCAGGGCAGCGGTCAAGCGTGACTGTAGATCCGCCAGGCTGACCTGCAGCTCAGCGGGCGGGTGCAGACTGCTCATCAGCACCCGCGTGTTGCCGTCCTTTGCTGCATTCAAGAAATGGAATAGCTCCTCCTCCCATCTGCGCTGGCGAGCAACGGCTTCTATGTCATCAAAGCAAACCAGATCACGGCCTGTCAGATTTGTCAGTACTGCCGCGTCCAATCTCTCCTGTTGGGACATGGGCAGGTAGACAGACGAGTAACCCAGTTGATTCGCCTCCCGACAGGATGCCTGCAACAAGTGAGTGCGGCCTGTGGCGCGGTGTCCCCAAATGTAGATAAACCACGAACTACCGCTCAACCCTTGCAGTTGAGAGTGAAGATGATCCACTATCTGCTGATCACCCAGATAGTTCTCGAAATTAGCGTGATCTCGCAGTTTGATACTCAGAGATAACTGACGACCAGGACGCTGGCTCATGCATCGTCCTTGTCAGGGTCAAATAATTCGCTCTCTCTATAGCGAGCGTGCAGCACCCGCACGAACACCATGATGACAGCAGCTACCGGCAGGGCCAGCAGAACACCAACGAACCCAAACAGTTGCCCGCCCGCCAGTACGGCGAAGATGACTGCCACCGGATGAAGCCCAATTCGGTCACCGACCAGATTGGGTGTCAGGAAGGAACCCTCCAATACCTGCCCGATGCCGAACACCAGGGCGACGTAAACAACGTGGATGAGGTCCTGGAACTGAAACAGGGCTGCCAGGGAAGCAACGACGATCCCGACAATCGGACCCAAGTAAGGCACGATACTGGCGAGACCCGCCAACATCCCGATCAGCAGGGCGAGGTCCACGCCGATGATCCATAGACCCAGTGAGTAGATGCAACCCAAGATGAACATGATCAGCAGTTGACCCCTGAAAAAGGCACTCAGCACCTCGTCACATTCAGTCACAAGGGTCACGGTCTTTGTTTCAATCTGTCTGGGAAGCGTTTCCCTGACTCTCTGTATCAGAAGATCCCAATCACGCAACAGATAAAAAGCCACGATGGGAATCAAGCCGATATTGGCGATCCAGGTCACCAGCACTACGCCCGATTTCGTCATCTCGGTTATAAGTCTGCCGATAATGCCTCCAGCCTGCTTCCAGTTGGCCATCAACGACTGCTTCAATTCATCCGTGGGTACATCGAACGGATTCACTCCCAGCATGTTGAGTAGAAATGGTCTGACTGCATCCTGCAGCCAGTTGATGAAAGTGGGAATCGCCCTGACGAAGGAGGCGATTTCTCTGCCCAACATCGGCACCAGTACCAAGACCACGCCGGTGAATAGCAGGGCGAAAACAAGGAACACTACGCAGACCGCCGCTGTTCTCTTCAGCCCCATCGCCTCCAGACGATCGACCAGCGGATCACCCAGATAGGCAATCAACAACCCCACCAGGAACGGTGCCAGGATCGGTTTGAGCAGGTAGACAAGCAGGAGCACAGCAACTACGGATAACAGGATCATTGTCTTTTGCGTTGCGGACATCTTCGTTTCCTATCGGGTTACCATCTCTATTTGGAGGACCAGTTGCACTTGACGGACCAATTAAGTCGTCCCAGCTTTCCTGCCACGCATCGACACCGAGGGTTCAGTCTATTGCAGCCAGCGAAAGTGCAGGATTTTCGAGTCTCGCCCATCGCCGGATGCCAGCAGGAACAGCTTCTGATCCAACTCGATCAGTTCCACAAGCTGCTGAACTCTACCTTCGGTGCTGAGCCTGTAAAGTATCTCGCTGCCTGACACTTCCTCAACGAAGACATCCAGTACCGATGTCAGATCCCCCAGATATCTGCTGAGTTGCACATAGTCATCCAGGTCCTCTACGGCCTCCACCCTCAACCAGACACTTCCTCTGGAGGATGCAATCCCGTAGCGTGCCGCCAACTTATCCGCCAGACGATCGATCGCCTCGCCGAGCAAATCCGACAGATGTATCTGCAGGCTGTCGAAACTGATCCACTGATCGTCGATCTGCCAGGACCAGCGCCCCAGCCATTCACCATCCTGACCCTGGTAGATGCGTCCACTCAGTATGCTGTCAGCACGGTATCTGCTGGATGCAGCCTCAATCTGATTGTGAAACTGTCCCCAGACTACAGTCACCGATATGTTCGACTTGTCCTCCAGGTCGAGTAATGGAAACATCAGCGGCAACCCTCTTCTTTTAGCCTCCGCCACCAGTGTCTGGGCTACATCGCTGCTATCGGCTTCGTTGAGGATCATTCTGCCCGAATCCGTCTGCACTACCAGCCAGATAAGGACGCTGGGTCTGTTGTTGCCCCACACCGGATACCCCGCCGTGCGGAGCAGTTTTGCTACTGAACTGGGTTCGAAGTGAATCCTCACAATTTGCGCTGGAACGATCTCCTGGCCAGCCTGGAAAGTTTTGTCGGTCGTATCATAGCCCCACTGGAAATAGTACTCCTGGGGGTTCTGAAGTGCCAACCTGACGGCTTCTTCCTGATCCACATCAGTGACGCCCGATATCCTGGTTAGAACCGTCCGCAATCCCTGCCTGGCCGCCAGGGCTAGTTCGCGATCGTCCTGGGATGTCACCATGACCTCTGCCACGTAGAGATCGTCGACCTGAACGGCGGCAACCGGTTCAGGACAGATCCAGCCGGCAAGCGCAAGCAAGATCCATGGGCTACATATGACTTTCTTGGACATAAACGAACCATTCCACCAGATCACGATCCATGGGTTACATATGAATTTCTTGGACATAAGGGAACCATTCCACCAGATTCAGCTCACATTCAGATGGCGAAACGTATTATATTGCCCCCTGTTTCACGGAGGCGCAACTCATCGCATTGTGGGTCGTACATCGGCGCGCCGGCTTGATTCAAGGTACCTGAATTGTCATAAACTGTCCTCCTGTTTACAAGCACAGATTTGACCGAACCGGTAGGCCAAATAGGTAGAGTCTGCTCATAAACTATAAGCCATTGATATTATTATGGAATATATGATATTTCAGGTATAATAGTGCACGAAAAAGTCCCGTCAACCATGGAAAACCGTGCACCTATGATCCGATCTCAAAGCGAAAAACAA
>JASMJM010000151.1 GCA_030749725.1 Pseudomonadales bacterium
AATCTCCCTTGAATTGCGGTGGGCGTTTTTCGATGATCGCTCTCACGGCTTCGGCGTGATCCTCCGTCTGAAGCGCTAACGCCTGCAGTGAGGCGGACATCTCCAGCATGGAATCCAACCGGGCGTGCTGGGACTCCTTGATCAGCCTCTTGGTCATGCGGAGTGCGGTGGGTGGATTTACCGCTATCCTGCCAGCCAACAGCAGTGCCTCCGGCATCAGTTCATCGGGCGCGACGACTTTCGATACCATGCCCCAGGCTAATGCAGTCGCAGCATCTATCGGCTCGCCCGTGTAAGCCATCTCATTGGCCCGGGACAGGCCGACGACCCGCGGCAGGAACCAGGCGCCGCCATCTCCCGGTATCAATCCCACCTTGACGAAGCTTTCTGCGAATATGGCCTTCTGAGAGGCAATGCGCATGTCGCACATCATGGTCAGATCGCAACCGGCACCGATGGCCGCTCCATTCACGGCAGCGATGATTGGAACTTCCAGGTCATAGACTGCCAGTGGAATGCGCTGAATGCCGAATCGGTAGCCATCCCTGATCTCCGGAGGCGTGCCATTGAACATGCCCGCCTTGTCTCTCATATCCTTGACGTTGCCCCCGGATGAAAAAGCGCTCCCTTCACCGGTTATGATCACTGCACGGACATTGCGATCCAGGTTGATCTTTTCAGTGGCATCTTCAATGGCCTCAATCATCTCATCGGATGAGATTGCATTGCGCGTCTCGTGGCGATTCAAGGTGAGGGTGACGATATGATCCTGATAGTCATAAAGAATGGGATCGGACATCAGTTGTTCCTCATCTGTCTGTAAATGTGTGAAATGGGAACTTATCACACTGTTGTGGCGCAGAGCCAGAAGCCCGCCCTCGAAGGCCGGTCCCAGGCGGGCAACCCCTGGACGCCACCCCGGATCTTGTCATTCTTGCCGGAACGGCATAACGTTGGTTATTTCCCCTACTGGTAATTGACTATGACTACTGAATCGCGTGAGGTGCATCTGAGTTCCCGCCCCGTCGGCATACCCAAGGTGGGGGACTTTGAGCTGGTTACAACACAACTGCCGGAGCCTGCCTCTGGCGAGGTACTCGTCCAGAATATCTACATGTCGGTAGATCCCTATATGCGCGGTCGTATGCGGGACGGATGGGAACTGGGCCAGGTGATGGACGGTGGCGCCCTCGGTAAAGTCATCGAATCAAACAACGATCGTTTTAAAGCAGGCGACTACGTCAGTGGTAGTCGTGGCTGGCGTGAATATTTCATCTCCGACGGCCGAGGGTTGGCGCAGATCGATACAACGCTCGCGCCCCTGACCAGCTATCTCGGGGCGATGGGAGGAACCGGATTAACAGCCTATGGTGGCCTGCTGGTAACTGGACAGTTGAAGGAGGGAGAAACCGTATTCGTGTCCGCGGCAGCCGGGGCAGTTGGCAGTGTGGTGGGTCAGATAGCCAAGATCAAGAATTGCCGGGTGATCGGCAGCGCTGGCAGTGACAGCAAGGTGGCCTATCTCATGGATGAGTTTCACTTCGATCACGCCTTCAATTATAAGACCGCCAACATTTTAGATGAGCTGCAAAAGGGTGTTGGATAGCATCGATGTCTACTTTGAAAACGTTGGTGGTCCACAACTGCAAGCAGCTCTGCAGCATATGCGACCCCTCGGTCGCATACCCATTTGCGGTATGATCGCTCACTACAACGATACGACGCCGACGCCCGGACCCACCAATCTCACGGCCATGATCTATAACCGCATCACCATGAAAGGCTTTATCGCCACCGAATTCATGAATATTCAGGATGAGTTTCGCGCCGAGATGGGCGCTTGGATCAGAGAGGGCAAGATCAAGTATCAAGAGACCATCAGCGAGGGTATCGAGCAGGCCGGCAGTGCTTTCATCGGCCTTTTCTCCGGTGACAACGAGGGCAAGATGCTGGTCAAACTGGCAGAAGAATAAACGCCCATTGCCAGCAGCTGGTTGCTGGTCGCTATCGTGGAGGTGACCCAGACCAGCCGCACCCCGGCACACGAGATCATTGCTACCGTTGCTCCCTTCCGGGCCTGGCGGGGTTCACAACTTATCATTGCGAGGGGACCGATATGGGTCACCAGAAACCTGTCTTGGCAGACAGGGACGCGCATTATATGCAACCCGTGCAGTGGATACAATCAGTCGCCAGTAACCGGCGACTTTGCCGATCTGTTCAGTGCCTGCGCTCAAGCTAGAGGAATCCAAGTGCCCTACTGGATACAGAATATACTGATGCAGTGTGTCGATGTCATGTTTGCCGTGTGGCCCCAACAGGTCCCGATACGCAATGCTCTGGAGAAATGCAAGATCGTGTCTCACCGGGGAGAGCACGACAACCTTAGCCTATATGAAAACACCCTGGCAGCCTTTGACAAGGTACTGGAGCACGGTATCTGGGGAACCGAATGTGATGTTCGCTGGACCCGCGATCTGGTCCCCGTCATCCTGCACGACTCTTCCGGGCAAAGGGTGTTCGGCAAGCGGCTTGATATCAACCAGGTGGACTTCCACCAACTGAGGAAAGAACTGCCTTTGGTGCCCACCCTGGCCGAAGTGCTGGATAGATATGGCGGCAAACTACACCTGATGATTGAATTAAAGGAAGAAGACTATCCGGATCCGCAGGAGCAGAAGCAGATCCTGAGAGAACAGTTTAGCAAGCTGACGCCGGGCAGGGATTATCATTTCCTGTCACTGCATCCGGATCTCTTCCAGTGGGTGGATTTTGCGCCCGCTTCTGCCTGTTATCCCGTTTCGGAAACCAATGTCGCCGCCATGAGCGAGATCAGCATCGAACGCAGTCTGGGTGGGCTGACCGGTCATTTTCTGTTCTTGAACGACCGCTTGAAACATCGTCATGAGCTGGCGGGGCAGACGATCGGCACCGGCTTCATCAATTCAAGAAACTGCCTGTTTCGAGAACTCAACCGGGGAATCGAGTGGATCTTCACCGATCATGCCGTGCAATTGCAGAAGGTCAGGGATGATTTGCTGAGTGCAGCTCCGACGCCATAGCGGCAGCTCAATGTCCCGATCTGCAGTCCAACTCTAGAATTTGCGCTCCTTGCGCCCCTGTTGACTCGTTCTCTTCTTCTGCTCTGACCGGATAGTCTTTTGCAGAGCCTGCAGCGTCTTCAGCTGCTCATCGCTCAAATTCGCGGCTGCAATCGTCCTTCTGTCCAGCCTGGCCAGCTTGAGCAACTCCTTCTTGGCCAGGCTTGATTGCCCTTTGGCACGGTAAATTGATGCCCGACCAAAATATGCGTGCACAAGATTGGCATTCAGTGCTAACGCCTGAGTATAGTCGCGCAGGGCCAGATCCAACTGGCCACGATACTGAAATGCACTGGCTCGTTTCAAGTATGCATCAGCGTCCTTAGGATCAGCCTCAATCAACCAACTGTATTCCTGTATTGCCAGCACATAGCTTCCTTTACGCAAGTACTCCGCACCACGTCTTCTGAGCGCTTGCTTATCGTCGGTGACACGACTGGCCCTTACATACTTCAGGCCGCGACGGGCGGTTGCGATCAGATCCTTGTCAGCAGCACGACCGCCGCCAGCATTCTTCTGGGCAGATTCCAGAAACTGCTGCCAGGCCCTGATCTTTGCCCGTCTTGACGTTCCCTGCTGTTGAGTGAGTGCTATCAGCCTCACTAAGCCGCTTTGGACATCACTCGAATCGTTTCGCTGATCAGATTTGCCCGCCTGCTGAATGGAATCTTTTTCTGCTGATGCAGGTCGATCTTCCGTCCGGCTGACATCAGTCCGCACATCGCCTGCCTCCAATTCGGATAGATAGCGATTTGCTTCACTGCGCAACTCCTCATCCCGCTGGCTGTTGGTGTTGTCTTCGGCATAATTTGCCAGAAAATATCGCCACGCTTCGATCTTGGCTTCCTTGGACATATCGTCTCGCTGACTGAAGACGACTATTTCCTCATAGGACTCCTGCATCTCTGTAAGATTCTTCTCCGCCTCAATCTTGTCCTGCTTGTCCTTCTCTTGCAGTTGTTCAAGAAAGCCACTAACGCCCCCTTGCTCCTTCTCACTGTCTGGCGACCGGGCAGTAACGGTCGGGGCATTGGCCAGTTCGAATACGAAGTCACCCCTGCTCAATTCATAGTCCGTTATCTTACCGAACTGAGGCGTCTGTTTGACATGCAGCGAAACTTCACTCTGCAGATAGAGACCCAGTTCCGTGCCGATTACATAACCATCCCCGTTCAGATCTCCCAACCCGTATTCCAGCGCATCGATGAAGGCAGGCGTAAAGACACTGTTAGCAGGCACCTCCTCACCGGCGTCGCCAGCAGTAATAAACTGTCTGACCGGTTTGCTGGTCAGCAGGTCGATCAGCGGGGGCTTATCCGGCAGGGCGCGTGTTTGAAAGATGGTTCCCGAAAAACAACTGTCAAAGAGAAAGAGTGCGTGGTTGCTTTCGATATTCCTCGCCAGCGCGAGAAGATCCGTCATCGGGTAGGACTTCCGCAAGAAACCCTCTTCGTCCCGGCGAGGGTCGGGCGCATCGGACGGTACCAGATACCCCTTCTTGCCATTGTCCCGGGTGTAACCATGACCCGAGAAGAAAAACAGCAGACGGTTGTCCCGCTTGTATCCGTGGCGATTGATGAAGTCTTTGAATCCCTGACTCAACTCGTCCGTGGTGGGATTGTGCAGCTGGGTAATCTCAAATCCCCGATCCGCCAATGAAGTGCTGACCTTGACCAGTTCCTCCGGTACGCTCTGCAGATCCGGCCAACCAGCAGTATAATCGCTGACGCCGATCAACAATGCATAACTGGCCTGATACTCACCAACCTGCTCACCCTCATTGGATACGATCCGAATACCCCGGCTGGCCGCCATGGCCACAGGTACTGATAAGACGACTACTAGAATGCCAGTCAATACAGATTTCATGCCTTCTCGTCATCACTTAGTGTGATTTGGAACTGCTCTCAACCGCATACTAGACTCATTATCCACAATTTCAACAGCCCATAAACAACGGTCCTTCTGATGCGATAGGCTGAGCAATACACTTTCCTGTTATACTGATCGTCACTGCTCATATCTGATTGACTGAGCTATGGAGAGATGTCCGAGCGGTTGAAGGAGCACGCCTGGAAAGTGTGTGTGGGTTAACAGCTCACCGAGGGTTCGAATCCCTCTCTCTCCGCCAATGACCATTTCCAATACAGTCCAAGCCAATCCAAACTATCGATGAAAAGCCCTAAAAATAAAGCCTCAAAGGACATCTACCGTCTAGCAATGTCCAGCCCAATCCGGTAGAATCCTGTTTACCTTTAGGGTTCATTTTATGGGACACAGGCGATGGCAAGAAAACTAGAGCGATTATCTGCGGTTAAAGTCAAGAGAGCGAATGAGCCAAGCATGGTTGCTGATGGTGGTGGACTGTATTTGCGTGTCGGTCCAACCCAAGCGAAGTCCTGGATCTTTCGGTACATGGTGGATGGTAAGTCCACAGATATGGGATTGGGCGCACTCCACACAATATCGCTCGCAGACGCCAGAGCTGCAGCAGCGCAGTGCCGCCTTCTCAAGCATAAGGGAATAGATCCCAAGACTCACCGGGATGAATCACTTCGACAAGCCCAATTGAGAGATCACCAGTCCATAACCTTTGAGACCTGCGCTATCGAGTATATCGAAAGCCATCAGGCAGCATGGCGGAATGCAAAACACGCGAATCAGTGGAGATCCACCATCAGTACCTATGCTTTACCCAAATTCGGTAATCTCCCTGTTCAGCAGGTTGATACAGAAGAAGTACTTGGATGTCTGCAATCTATCTGGCAAGAGAAAGCAGAGACGGCCACACGACTCAGAGGACGAATCGAGGCGATACTCGACTGGGCAAAAGTCAAAGGATACCGTGAGGGCGAGAATCCTGCTCGGTGGAAAGGACACCTCGACAACCTACTGCCATCACCAGCTAAGATAAAAAACGTCAAGCATCACAGCGCGCTGCCGTATGCTGAGATGCCCATGTTCATGCAGGATCTGCAACAGATGGAGGGCATGGGAGCCAGAGCATTGGAGTTCACCATCCTCACTGCAGTACGCACTGGAGAGACGATAGGAGCACGTTGGGACGAGATTAAACACGACCTATGGACTATCCCTGGCGAAAGAATGAAAGGTGGCAAGGAGCACAGGGTGCCTCTCAGCGATGCCGTTAGGTCACTACTTGATGACCTGCCTAAGACTGATGATTTCGTGTTTCCCGGACAACGAACTAACAAGGGACTTTCCAATATGGCGATGCTCACCTTGCTGCGCCGAATGAATCGGAAAGATATTACTGTGCATGGCTTCCACAGCACGTTCAGGGACTGGGCAGAAGACCGCACAAACACGCCACGCGAGATTAAGGAACTGTCACTTGCCCATCAGGTTGGCAGTCAGGTTGAAGCAGCCTACAGGCGCAGTGATCTACTTGAAAAACGGCGTGACTTGATGGATCTCTGGTCACAGTATTGTTCAGATCAGTCTGGAAAGGTCGTGAAGATAGCCTGAAGCCCGAATGGAGATTAGGTGCGATGACAGATGTCGATTATGCAGACTGGTTAACACGCGGTACTTGGACGCTTGTCGAAGCATCGTGCCTAGCCGCAAGTCTCGAACCGCCAGCAAGTGTCAACTACTTTGACCGCAAGCGCCAGACCACTGAAGGACGAATTTATGTGGACCTAAAGGATGCGATTCGGTTGGGAAAACTAACGCGTATCGACTCAGATGGAAGTTGGCCAGGCACAAGAGTCACCCCGAGCGCCTTTATTGGGTGGCTTCTGGCGTCGCCATCGTCGACCTTACCAGTAGCAACGTCCGGTTCACGATTGCCAAGCTCATTCCTGCCATCAACGGTTCGAGTTCCGCATGGCAGTCCTACATAAATCGAGAGAAAGTTCCGGCCGTCAATCCTGGCAATCCGTCTGCGATACAAGCAACCTCCGAGCGAGGCGGCGATCTTGTCAACAATGAAGATGGCACCTATACCTATACATTTGTGACCGACGTCACGGCAGTGACAGAACCGATGGCGGTCAGTTACGAGCCTGATTTGACCCATCGTATCTCTATTCAGTTCAGCGAGGGACCAGCCGTCCTCAACCCATCCTTTGATTGGGTTCCGTCCAGCGGCGCAACGTCGGGGATAGAAACGAGAGACATCGTTGCCATCGAGAGCTGCAATACCTGCCACGATCCCCTGGCCCTTCACGGCGGCGGCAGACTAGATATAAAATACTGTGTGACCTGTCATAATCCCGGCACGACGGAACCTAACAGTTTGAATACGGTGGACTTCAGTGTGATGATACACAAGATCCATCGCGGTGCGAGTCTGCCCAGCGTTGAGGCCGGTGGCGAATACGTAATCTACGGCTTCCGGGACAGCAAGCATGACTATTCGCACGTGCACTTCCCGCAGGATATTCGCAATTGCACCAACTGTCATGCCGGTAGCGGCACAGGTTCAGCGGGTGACATCCTCACTGCAGACGGCGACAACTGGAATGAAGTACCCACCAGGGCCGCATGTGGATCCTGTCATGACGACCTCGATTTCACCACCCACATAGGTGGTCTCACTGACGACAGCGCCTGCCTGCTTTGTCACACCGAAGGGGGATTTAGGGGAAGTGTCGCAGAATCGCATCGTAATCTCACCAATGAGTTTATTGCTGAGTTCAAAGTTAATGTCCTCGGCGTAACAAACTCCGCGCCAGGGGAGTTTCCTGTTGTGACTCTATCGGTGACCAATCCATTGAATGGTGACGCACCGTACGACATCCTCAATGACCCGGAATTCGACGGCGGTCGACTCAATATAGGGGTTGCCTGGGATACAGATGACTACAACAATGTGGGTAATGATGGTGTCAATGCCCGTTATCAGGTTACCAATGCGCTGACCACTGCAACTGCGGTCGGCGACGGTACTTTTACTGTCGTCTCGACAACTCAGATACCGGATGGCACGGTCGCCCCATTTATCCCGGCCACAGGTAGCGGCGCCATCATTGTTGAGGGTCGAGGGAGAAAGGACGTCTCCACCGACGCTACGCCGAGCATCGGCAATATTCCAATTACGTTCGGTATTGGCTATTTCTCCATCGACGAGGCAGACGGTGTAGCCGTGCCGAGGAGACAACCGGTCACCAACGAAAAATGCAACGCCTGCCATGGGATCAAGATCAATCACGGCAGCAACCGTGCCAATGACACTCAAGGCTGCGCCGGCTGTCATAACGCAAGGCTCACTGACAAGGTGGTCAGGGAAATAGCGCAGGATCCGCCCACAGATGGCAAGGATGAAGAATCCATTGACTTCAAGCGATTGATTCATGCTGTTCACGCATCCGGCTTCCGCGAAAGTCCCCTACAGGTGGTCGGTTTCAGCGGATTCAGTACGCACGTCTTCGACGAGGAGGAAGTGCACTATCCGGGAACGCTGACTAACTGTCGGACCTGTCATGCGGAAGGTACCTGGCGCCTGCCGCTTGCCGCCGGCGTGCTGGCAAGTACGATCGACACCGGCGCTGATATAGCGGATCCGTCAGACGATACGATGATCACCCCGATAGCGTCAGTCTGTAGCTCCTGTCACGACAGCGATCTTGCTGCCAGCCACATGCTGCAGAATGGTGCCGATTTCACGGCCACCACGGCGAGTATCGCAAGCGGGGCGAGCACCGAAGCGTGTACCATCTGCCATGGTCCAGGCAGGATCGCTGATGTGGATGATGCGCATGAATTGGACTAGTGTACTGTCCTGCAATTAAGCGGTCGTTATTCGGTCGGCATATTTTGTTCCTGGCAAGGCGCGAGGACGCAGTGGGTTGGGCACCCATAAGGACGAGCAACGAAGTCCAGGGACAAAATAGGCCAGCGAATAAGGCCACGTAATTGTGGGACAGTACACCAGGTAGAGTAGCCGCTCTACAAGCCAGGATTGCATTGCGAGCGTGATACCCCGTCAGCTTGCTTCAGACTTCCAGGCGTGGTGCTTAGTGGCCCCGCGCCTTGGAGTCGATATATCCGATGCCACCTGCCCCTCCCGCCCCTTTACCTGATAGTTAGACGACGAACCGAACGCCGTCTGCGCACCAGCCATCTCCTACCTGGCCGGCAGTGATCCATATCACAGCCGGCTATGATCCAGGTCACAGACAGTGGCTGACCATCGTTGTTAGCGGCAATGTAAAACTGACCCCCCTCGGCAACTGAAAACTGACCCCCCTTTCCATTAATCTGCACCTTGCAGGAGGTGCACATGTTAAATCAGGAAAGGTGTATGGAAATT
>JASMJM010000152.1 GCA_030749725.1 Pseudomonadales bacterium
CGTATTAATCAGACTTGTCTCCCAGTTGTTACCCGACTTCAGCTAACAACAACCACTCACGCACAAAATACAGAGGTCTGCTAAGGCCAAGACTCAGGGATTTGTGGTTTTCACACGCTCTCTGTTTGCAGTAGGCGATGATGTCCTGGGCGTGCTGCTGTCTCTGGTTCTGTTCGACGCTGTCGCGAATAGCCTCAGCCGCGCCCAGGATGGCGTAGAGAGGATTGTTGATTTCGTGCCCAATGCCACTGGCCATCGTACCTAGAGCTGCCATCTTCTCAGCCTGGATCAATGCGTGTTCAGCCTGCTCTTTGGCGGCGATCAGTTCTGCCTCGGCCTGTTTTCGGGCGGACACGTCATGCAACATCACCGTCAGAATGGTCTCGCGGTCTAATTCAAGCTTGGATACCGAGGCCTCGGCGGGAAATTCCGATCCGTCTGCTCGCATGCCGACGATCTCACTTCGTTCTGTCATCAACCGGCTTTGCTCTGACGAGGTGCGAAATCGCGCCACGTGTCCGCGATGCGCCTGCCGGAAACGGGCGGGGATCAGTTCGTCTAACGACAGTCCCATGATATCGGCGGCCCGATAGCCGAACAGCTTCTCTGCGCCGGGGTTGAACACGCGAATTGCCCCGTCGTTGCCGATTGCGACGATCGCGTCCGGTGCGACGGAAAGTACTCCCGCCAGCGGGAGCGTGCGATTGATGTCAGGCTCGCCGGGATTTCCCTCACCATCCTCCAGCGATGCCACCCTGACCTCTTCGGTGTGCTGCGAAGCCGTGGTCCGCCGGGAATCCGAGGTCCTCCGGGTGTTCAATCTCTGATCGGAATGGCCAGTCATCGCACCGCCCTACAGGTCGGCTCCCAGGTTCGCTCGAGCACAGACCACAAGGAGGGCCAGCCCAGTCGGCCATAGTCAGGGAAGTCTCGCCTGTTGTTATCGGACAGAACCATGGTCGGTCGTCCTCTGTATCTGGTGACGCCGGATTTATATTAGTGCGTTCCATTAGTGCAATGTCAGGTTCAGGTGCCCGGAGACGATCGCTGCTTCTGCGATGTCGGTACTATACTCAGGCCGTCAAGAATCGCTATCAGTTGGGGCGATACCCCTGCAGCGGAAACTCTTCCGTGATCCGAACAACCGGACCTACCTGGTGAGCCTTGAAGGAATTCGTGCACTGCTGTTAACGTCCCTTTTCTTCCAGAGATAGATTCGCTGAAGTTTCTACCCTAGAGATGAGCCCCATCTTACCTGACTCGTTTGCTAACGGTCCGGGTTACTTCTGCCACCATCCCAATAGGCAACAGAATTCCGCTCTTGAGGCGACAGGATTCTATTGCCTGCAGAATCTGATAGAGTATCAGCTCCCCATGCCCTGAAGAGAGGAGATAGTGTAGTGTTTAAAAGGCTTGACCACGTATCCATCGGTGTATTCGATATAGAGGCTGCCCAGAAACTGTTCTGTGATCAATTGGGTGGCGAACTGTTGAAGGATGCAGGGAGTTCCAACGATGAAGGTTTCCGTTGGATCACCTTTCTGCTCGGAGGCAAGAAAATTGAACTGGTATCGCCCACTGGTGAAGGTGGCGTAGGCAGATACCTGGATAAGAACGGCGAAGGATTCCACCATCTCTCCTTCAGTGTGTCGGACCTGGAAGCGGCCAAGGAATTCTGTGACACCAACCATTTGCGGGTATTGGGATATAACCCGGAACCATCCAGTTTCAGACACTTCTATATGCATCCGAAAGATACCTTTGGTGCTTTGATCCAGGTTTTTGAAGAGACAGACAATACAATGGACCTGGCAGAGTAACGAATGAAACTCTACTATTTCCCGGGTGCACCCAATCCCACCAAGGTGCGTCTTTATCTGGCTGAGAAAGGTATCCAGGTCGACGAGGTGCTGGTCGACTTCAGACAGAAGGAACAGAAATCTCCCCGGCACCTGGCCAGAAATCCTCTCGGTAAACTGCCGGTGCTGGAACTGGACGATGGCACCCATCTGACCGAGTCTCTCGCCATCATTGAATTGTTCGAGGAACTGCATCCGGAGCCACCGATGATTGGCAGGGATCCCTATGAGCGCGCCCGGGTTCGAAGGTTAGAGAGAATTGCCGACCTGGCGATCCTGCTGCCGGTGGGTCGCATCATTCACGCAACCAATTCGCCGCTCGGCTATCCTCCCATTCCGGAAGTCGCCGCCGCAGAACGGAATGCTTTGCCCAACGCGCTGGCCGTAATGAACGACAGTTTGTCAGACCGACCATTTGTAGCTGGTGATCAACCCAGCATAGCCGACTGCACGCTGTTTAGTGCCCTCAGGTTCGCTCAGTTCTTTGAGGTCGTGATCGATGCGCAATTCGCCAACCTGCATGCATGGTTCGGACGTTTTAAGGAACGAACCAGTGTTCAAAAGATAACGGCGTGACACGTAAGCGCTCGGATAGAAGGGGACAACAAGATGGAAAACCGAAGACTGGGCAAGTATGGGTTGGAAGTTCCGGCTCTCTGCCTCGGCACCATGACCTTTGGCTTGCAGGTGGATGAAGAGAAATCCGTTGAGATTCTGGACAGGGCTTGCGATCTGGGATTGAGTTTTCTGGATTCGGCCGATGCCTATCCGCTCGGCGGTAACCGGGACACGCTGGGCAGGACCGAAGAAATTCTGGGTCGGTGGATGAAACAGCGTGGTAACCGGCAACGACTGCTGATCGCAACCAAGTGTTTTGCACCGACCCGGGGCGGTCCTAACGGCCGTGGATTGTCGCGGCAGCACATCATGGAATCCATCGAGGCAAGTCTGACGCGGCTCGGAACGGACCATATCGATATCTATCAGTCCCATGGCTTCGATGAGTTTACGCCCATCGAAGAGACGCTGCGGGCATTCCAGGATCTGGTGACCGAAGGCAAGGTACGCTATATAGGCTGCTCCAACTATCCGGCCTGGCGGCTCGGCCAGGCACTGGCGGCCGCCGATCGGCTCGGTGTCGGCGGCTATGTTTCAGTGCAACCCCGGTACAATCTTCTCTACCGTGAGATCGAAACCGAGCTGTTACCCCTGTGTCGAGCCGAAGGGTTGGGTGTGCTGGTCTACAATCCACTGGCCGGTGGATTTCTATCCGGCAAGTATACAATCGGCGAGGAACCGAGAGAGGGCACCCGTTTCACCCTGGGCAGTGCTGCCGGTCGATACCAGGAGCGCTACTGGCACGAAGTACAGTTCAAAGCGGTGGAGGAGCTTAAGCAAGTCGTCGCGGACCGTGACATGAATATGGTGTCGGTCGCCATTGCCTGGGTGCTGGCACAGGAGGGGATCTCCTCGGCGATTATCGGTGCCAGCAGTCCGGAGCAGTTGGATGCCAATCTTGCCGCACTTGAAATCACCCTGGATGAGGAACTCTTAAGTGCCTGTGACGAGGCTTGGTGGTCCCTGCCGCGTCGACCTGTGCATGAGGGATATCGTTAGGTCCCTTCAGCAATCAAAAGGAGCAAAACAGATGACCCATATCATGCAACAGATGACGTGGCCGGAGGTGCGCGATGCACTGCAGGAAGTCAAACTGGCGATCATACCGGTGGGCTCCCACGAACAGCATGGGCCCCACCTGGCCATGTCGGTGGATATTGCCGGAGCCGAACTCTTTGCCCTCAAGCTGGCCGAGAAAACCCATCCGCTCTGCCTGCTGACGCCGCCCCTTAACTTCGGTATCTCCATCCACCACTTGCCGTTTCCAGGCACCCTAACGCTGCAACCTGAGACATTTGAACGGGTCTTGCTGGATGTGGCCGCCAGTCTGCATGCCCATGGAATTCGTAGGATTCTGGTGGTGAATGGCCACGGCGGTAATCAGCATGTTCTCAATACAGCATCTGTAAAAATGCGGCAAGATCTGGGCGTACGCATGGCGTACACCCTGTGGCCCACAGTGGGGGGCACTGGCGGCAAATTGAGCAATCTGCTCAAGGGCAGGAGAATTGGACACGCCTGCGTGCTGGAAACGTCCATGATGATGCACCTTCGGCCTGATCTGGTTCGACAAGACGCGTTGGCGGAGGGTGAGCTGCAGCCACCGATCTATGGGGATGCAGCTACGTCCGGCATCGATGGCTTCGTCTACTGGAACGAGTTGACCGCCAACGGTGCCTTCGAGGGGGCTCCGGATGCCACCGCGGAAGCAGGCCAGATCATTACCGATGCGGCGCTTTCGAAGATTGCAGCGTTCGTAACCCGCTTCGCAGAAGTGGAGGTGGATGCCGCTGGTGTCATGCCGAAAGTGAGTGGATAATCTGAACGCCGGGACTTGGCTGGCAAGGAGACGGATATGAACGAAGCGGCGAATCTGCAGAACTTTCGCGATGAAACACGCGGTTGGCTTGCCGAGAACTGTCCGGCGGGGGCCAAGGGACCGGGCGAGATTCCCTGGGGCAGCAGCAAACTGGAAATCGCCGACGCGGATACGGCTCGTTGGCTGGAACTGATGGCTGGCAAAGGTTGGACCGTTCCCACCTGGCCGAAGGAGTATGGCGGCGCCGGTCTGACCAAGCAGGAGTTCATGGTGCTGCAGGAGGAGATTCGCCGCATCGGCGCCCGTGCTCCGCTGACGGGGCGGGGCATCAACTACATCGGCCCCACCATCCTGGAATTCGGCACGCCGGAGCAGAAGGCAAAATGGCTGGCCCGACTGGCGCGGGGCGAGGGCGGTTGGTGCATGGGTTACAGTGAACCTGCAGCAGGTAGCGATCTTGCCAACGTGCAACTGCGAGCGACGGATCAGGGCGACGTCTATCTGCTCAATGGCATGAAAACCTGGACATCCGATGGCATCTACGGGGACTGGATCTTCTGCCTGGTGCGCACCGATCGGGAAGTGCCCAAGCACGAAGGAATCAGTCTGATTCTGGTGGACATGAATCAACCGGGGGTGAGGGTACGACCCATCAGTCTCATCAGTGGCAGTTCGCCCTTCTGCGAGACGTCCTTCGAAGATGCCACGGCGGAGAAAGACGATGTCATTGGCGCTGTGAATAGCGGCTGGTCCGTGGGTAAAAGACTGCTGCAGTACGAACGATCGATCCATGCCGGGGTTAATACCAGCGGCATACAGCGACAGGAGCGCGAGGCGAGCCTTGTGGATGTGGTCAGGCAATACCACGGGGCGAAGCAGGGCGGTCGCATCTCCGATGCATCTGTACGAGAAAGACTGGTCCGTCTTGAGATGGAGAGCCGCTCCTATCAACTGACCCAGCGGCGGGTGATGGCGGAAACCCAGGCACGGGCACCCAGCACTGCCACCTCCATTCTGAAAGTGACCGGCGCCCGACTTACCAAGGAGAGAACCGAACTGCACCAGCAGTCCTTCGGCGTTCAGGGAATTGGCTGGGAGGGACCGGGATTTTCCAGCCGTGAACTGGAGACAACCAGGACCTGGCTCTCCTCCCGCGCCGTCTCCATCTACGGTGGCACCAGCGAGATTCAGCTCAATATCATCGCCAAACGAGTGCTGGGATTACCAGACTAGGCTAGGGGTGTCTGGCCACGCGCGAGGACGATCGACCAGGGGGAGTGCATCATGCGATTCGGCTTCAGTTTACCCAACAATCAAGGCGTCGCTCACGTGAGCGATCTGGTGGATCTAGCCTGCGAGGCTGAATCCCAAGGGTTCCACTCGGTCTGGGTCAGCGAGCACCTGTTCCATGCCAGTTATGTCGCCGAGCGATTGGGCAGCGCTCCGTACCATGAACCCATTACCGTGCTGACGGCAGTTGCAGTGGAAACCCAACAGGTGCGCCTCGGTACATCCGTCTTGGTGCTGCCCTGGCATCAGCCCGTCCAGCTAGCCAAAAGCATCGCATCGCTTGACGATCTATCCACGGGAAGGGTTACCCTGGGGGTGGGAGTGGCCATGGCGAAAGACGAATACGCCAACCTGGGAGTTGATTTCTCCCAGCGCGGAAAAGTTGCCAACGAGATGCTGGCAGCGATGAAAGCACTATGGTGCGACGAGCTTCCGGAATATGACGGTGAACTGTTTCAGTTCCAAGGCCTTCGCTTTGAGCCGAAGCCGGTGCAAACTCCGCATCCACCCATCCTGGTGGGTGGCGCAAGTCCCGCAGCATTCCGACGCATAGCGCTCTATGGGGATGGCTGGCATCCCCTCAGCCCATCCGTTAACGAAGTTAGCAGCGGCATTGAACAGATTCGTGCTGCCTGCCGCAAGATAGACCGTGATCCGGAACCACTGAAGATCTGTCCCCGTTTGATGGTGGGATTTATGGATGAACCTTGGGATCGTCCGTTAGAGGATCGTCGCACGTTGCGGGGAACCGTAACGGAGATCCGCTCGATGCTCGATGCATATGAGCGGGCGGGTGTGGATGAGGTCGTGTTGGATGCCAACACCGCGGATCTGGACCAGGCGCTTGGCTTGATGGATCGGATCAAGAACGAATTGATGTCTGGCTGATGCTGCCCAACGACTCATTCGTGCTCGTGGACTGCAAGTCAGGTTTGTGCCAGTCAGGTTTGTTGATTCTCTCTGGAAATAGGTTAATATTCAGGCAGGTACACGCATATCAGGTGGAACACTCATGACACCGCAACCACTGGCCGTGGATGATACGCAGGCCATTCGAGCTGTTATCGAACTGGCCGTGCAATCCCTTCAATCTGATCATTTCGATGACTATTTCGATCTGTTTACGGACGACGCAGTGTGGATGATTCCCAGCAGGTTTCAGGACATCGGTATTGACGAAGCGCGATCTTTTTACGGCTTTACCGACAAGTTCCGGTTTGATCAGCGCTTGACCATCGATGAAATCATGCTGGCCGGAGACTGGGCGTTTGTCCGCATCAGCCTGGATGGTCACCTTCGGGCCAAAAGCGATCTACACGCTGCTCCGCTCCGATCGATCAGCAGACACATGTGGATCCTGCAACGACAGCAGGATGGTTCCTGGATGATCGCAAGGGACATCTGGAACAATCCCAAGAGCAATAAGGAATAGTAGTTTAATCTCTCCACCGCGCGGCCCTGCCGGCACGGCTGCTCTGTTTGTGTGTTAGCATTTACGCTCCCTAGTCCAAATCTTTCTCCCATCCAGTTGAGGTATCCATGAAGCCATTTCGAGCCGAAGTTGAGGCGTTGCAGCAAAATGGAATTACCAGGGTTGCGTTACCTCACATCACCGACCCCGACATCATTCCCCTCTGGTTCGGCGAGGGTGATATGGTGACCCCGGAATTCATTCGGGAAGCCGCCAAGAGCGCACTCGACGGAGGGCAGACGTTCTACTGCCACACGCGGGGCACTGAGGATTTCCGGGATGCCATCAAGCTGTATCTGGATAAGCTGTACGGCGTCGATCTCGCTCGTGATCGCATATCGGTGCCGGGCTCGGCCATGCTCGGCATCACCATCGCTGCACAGATGGCGCTGACAAGTGGCAGCCATGCTCTGATCGTCAGTCCCAACTGGCCCAATATCGAAAATGTCTATCGGGTAACAGGGGCAGAGGTGAGTTTCATCCGCCAACGGGAAGAGAGTGATGGTTGGTGTTTGAGTGCCAGGGAGATCATCGACCACGTAAAGGCCAATACCGGTTCCATCTACGTGAATTCGCCCTGTAATCCCACCGGTTGGGTAATGTCTGCTGACGATCAAGCTGAGCTGCTTGAGTTCTGCCGAAAGCGGCAAATACTGATAATTGCCGACGAGGTCTATCATCGCCTGATCTATGACGGCGACACCGCCCCTTCCTTTATCAGTATAGCGAGGGATGACGATCCGGTTGTCATCGTTAACGGATTATCAAAGGCGTGGGCGATGACCGGCTGGCGGGTTGGATGGGTGGTGGCGCCAAGCCACACGGCGCAGCAATGGGCGATTCTGTCCGAGTGTTTCAATACCGGTGCCACGGCATTCGTTCAGCCCGCCGGCATCGCCGCGCTGCAGCAGGGCGAGCAGGTGGTGGGCGAGCTAAGAAACCTGTACCGGCAGGGCAGGGAACTGGTGATGCAGATACTGGCGGAGCATCCTGCCATCGAACTCAGTGAACCAGTGGGTTCTTTCTATGCGTTCCCCCGCATTGAGGGCTTACGGGACAGTTATGAATTTGCCAAGGGGGTGCTGGCGGAGGAGCGTGTCGGCATTGCACCCGGATATACCTTTGGTCCGGGGAACGAAGCCTATTTCCGTATCTGCTTTGCCCAATCCCATGAGCGACTCCGACAGGGGCTGGAAGGTGTGATCCGCTATATCGATCGACACGTAGATGAGTTGTTGGAGCGCTAGTTACCGCGGTATTGTTTTGATTAAGTTCGACCCTGGTTTACGCAAATCACAATCGGGGTAAGTGCATGTCATTCATCGAGCGAATCCACGAAAATGATGCAACCGGCACTCTGAAGGAAGACTTCGACTTTGTATCGGGATCCTACTCGAAGGGATTTGACAGTCCTGTAGCCACTACCCACGCCTCCGTCAATAAAGGCTGGTAAAATTAGCATCTTACAGATTCTTTGGGGTTAATCCGGGGTATTATTGGGGAACGGTTCTGGGTAAGACCGTAACTGTCTCAGCTTTTCTTGGTACCAGTTCGGTATATACTGGCATTCCGTTGTAGGCTGTACTGACGTTTCATGAACACGTCAAGATTTGGCGTTAGGGTTATTTAGATGAGCTCATTATTTAGGCATTCCTTCACTGCTTGTTTGCTGATCGTGATCCTCAATCTGGCACAAACTGCCAGCGCCACCGAGGACACCGTCTACAAGACGCCTACTTGAGGATGCTGCACAACTTGGGTGGGTCACCTGAGAAGTAACGGAATCGAAGTCAGCACAAGAGATGTTGAGGACATCTCCGCAGTCACATCACGCCTGAAGATCCCGGCAACCCTTGCATCCTGCCATGTAGCCGTTATAGATGGCTACGTGTTCGAGGGGCATATACCCGCCGACGTCATCCACAGATTCCTCAAAGAGAAACCGAACGCTCGGGGACTTGTGGTACCGGGTATGCCGATGGGTTCTCCCGGTATGGAAGGACCCCGTAAGGATCCCTACAACGTGTATATTATTGATCAAAACGGCAGAAAGACTATCTATACGCGACATTGATCTAATGAATTTGCTTGACCCTCCACTACCTACAGACATTACAGTAACCTCAAGTGAGTAGAGGAGAGCAATATGCGTAATGTGGAGATCTTTAGTGCTGGTTGTCCCGTGTGTGATGAAGTCATCGAGCTCGTCAATAGGCTGGCGTGTTCATCCTGCAAGGTGTCGGTGGCTGATATGCACGATCCAGCAACAGCTGAAAGCGCAACATTATTGGGCATCCAGCGGGTCCCAGCAGTTGTTGTCGATGGCAAGCTTGTGGCTGGTAATACAGCTACAGGGCTGGACGAACAAGCCCTTGAGGCCGCCGGGATCGGTCAACCGATCTGACTAGGGCTGACCGCCAATCTTGATGATCGCGGTTGCGATTCAATCGTCAGTTCGTGGCCTTGATCGTCTTCACGATATCCAGAAAGATGTGATTGACTTCGGTCACAGTGAATCCCGCCGCCGTAACGTTGTCGACGGTCTTGCGATTCATCTCGGGTCCGAGCTTTCTCGTAAGAGGGGTCATGACTTCCATCATCAGGTTGAATGGGAAGCAACGACTGCCGGTGTGTTCGAACATGTGGAGCTCGCCGTCAGGCTTCATGACTCTCCTTAGTGATTTCAAGCCTTCGATCGGATTGGGAACGCTACAGAATGTACAGGACGTAAATACCTGGTCGAACTCTGCATCGTCGAAGGTGAGTTCGTGTACATCCATTGCGTGGACCTTGATTTCGCCGTCGTAGGCATCCACTCGGTCCTGGGCCTGCTCGATCATCTTGGGGCTGATGTCGATGGCGGTGATGTCGCGGTTCGGGGGAAACGCTGCAATATCGAGCCCCGTTCCCAAGGCCATAAACAGAATGTGTCCATCCATACTTGAGAATAGATCCTGTTTCCAGGGCGCCCAGCGTTTCTCCGGCCCTTTGGCAGACATCAAGTCGAAATTGGGTGCTGCTCTGTCCCACTTTTCTCTTGTCACATCATCAGGCATTAGTGTTTCTCCTTTTGCATCAATCCAGTTCCTGTATCCCCTTCATGCGGCTGTTAACGACCCATATGACCAGGATCGAAAAGACGCCGCAGGCAAGCCCGATAAGCAAGGCTTCCAAAAAACTGAGATTCTGCACAGTAATCCACATACCCACCACCATCCCGCTGATCATTCCAGTCACCATTACCGGCACCAGCACCTCCATGGCGCCATAGACTGAAACAAACAGGAGAGCTAGGGGCAGCGCCAACGCCAACGCCATTCCCAGCACCGACATCAACACCATGGACAACAGCATATTCCATGTGTTTCCGACGATCAGCCAGCTTACGACACCGATGATGGCGCCGACAGTCATGTTGGCAAGGAGGTCTCCAATTGCGAAATACGTGCGGTCGTCCATTCTTATTCTCCACAAGCGGATTAGTGGTTCGGTAAGATTACACCTATTGATGGCAGAAGGAATACCCTGACAATCAATTTGATGCTGTGCAACTTACCGTCAGAACGCCTCTCTGATTCTTTGGAAAGCTGTCTTCAATTCGGACTGTTGCAGTCAACCGTCATTGTTCGAAGAGTTTGACAAATATACCCTACCCCTGTAGGGTATATACAGAAACCATACTTGGCTGATTGCCTCCCTGGCCAGCTTTATCGCCATAGCTACTGCAGGAATCGCACACATGCATCCAAGTCACGACGATCAATTGGTAAGATTGAACAAGATAGACGGCCAGGTCAAAGGTATCAAGAAGATGATCGAGGGCCGCCGCTATTGCGTTGATATCATGACGCAGATCAAAGCGGTCACGTCGGCCTTGTATAGAGTTGAACAGGAAATATTGAAGACACATATGCGAAACTGTTTGAAGAGCGCCGTGGAGTCCAAACAGCCGGATGATGTGAGCGAAAAGATCGAGGAAATAATGGGGCTTTTGAGTAAGCGTATCTAGGTATTCAATCTTGGTTGCAGGACGAAACCATGAGTTCTGAAACACAAACGTTAGATATCCGCGACATGACCTGCGCTGCTTGCGTGCGCAGAGTTGAGATGGCAATCGGGAAATTGCCGGGTGTAGAGAGGTGCAGCGTTAACCTCGCGACCGAAAAAGCGCAGGTCGTGTTCGACGAGGATGTAACCAGCATCGAGACCATCATTAAGGCAAGTGCCGATGCGGGCTATCAAGCCGACGTTCCTATCGACCGATCGACACTGACCGTTTCGATCCAAGGGATGACTTGCGCCTCGTGTGTGGGCAGGGTTGAAGAGGCATTGCTCGACTTGAAAGGAGTCGAGTCTGCAGCCGTCAATCTCGCTACGGAAAAGGCGCGTATCATCTACGCTTCGGCATCGACGAATCTTGCCCAAATCAGGAAGGCAGTGAACGACGCAGGCTACGACGTTGTCGACGTGAGCATCGAATCAGCGGCAGCTGAAGACGATCGCAAGATGCGCGAATTGGTCAAACAGCGTAACGACCTCATACTGGCGCTGATCTTCGCCATTCCCTTGATCGCAGTGGCCATGGCGGAAATGGTGGGTGTTGCCCTGCCGGCAATCATCAGCCCGGCGCACAATCCGCAGAATTTTGCCTTGACGCAGTTGGCGTTAGTACTGCCCATAGTCTTTGCCGGTTTTCATTTCTACACGAACGGATTCAAGGCACTGTTGCATGGCAATCCCAACATGGACTCGCTAATAGCCGTAGGAACCAGTGCAGCGATAGGGTATAGCGCGTGGAATACCTTGGCTGTGTTACAGGGTGACGCACAAGCAGTTATGTTTCTGTATTTTGAAACAGCGGGCGTGATCATCGCGCTGATCAAGGTCGGCAAGTATCTGGAGTCGGTCAGCAAGGGCAAAACTTCCCAGGCGGTCAAGAGCTTGATGGGATTGCAGCCAAAGACAGCCACCGTTAAACGGAACGGCGAGTATGTGCAGATCGCAGTCGATGAAGTGGAAGTAGGAGACATTCTACTGACCAAGCCGGGCGAGAAGATTGCCGTTGATGGCGTTGTCGTGGAAGGTAGCACTGCAGTAGACGAATCCATGCTCACGGGAGAAAGCCTTTCCGTCGATAAAGCGGTCGGCGACCCCGTGACTGGTGCGAGCGTCAACCAAAACGGAACCATCTCATTCCGAGCGGACCGGATTGGCAAAGACACGGCGCTGGCCCGCATCATCAGTCTGGTCGAGGAAGCTCAGGGCAACAAGGCACCCATCGCACGATTGGCCGACGTGATATCCGGTTATTTTGTCCCGGTGGTGATGGTTATAGCGGTTGTTTGCGGATTGGCATGGTTTCTCGCCGGCATGCCGTTAGCCTTTGCACTCAAAATCTTCATTTCAGTCCTGGTCATCGCCTGCCCGTGCGCTTTGGGATTGGCGACACCCACGGCGATTATGGTCGGGACGGGTAGGGGGGCAGCCCTGGGGATTCTCATAAAGGGCGGCGAACCGTTGGAGATCGCAGGGCGAATCCGAAACATCGTGTTCGATAAAACCGGCACCATTACCGAAGGAAAGCCCAAGGCAACCGATATCATACCGTTGGGTTCGACCAGCGACAACGATCTTGTGCAACTGGCTGCATCCGCCGAAATGGGGTCGGAACACGCTTTGGGTGCGGCCATCGTCGAGGAAGGCAAAGACAGAAATCTCGAATTCTTACCAGGCAGCGATTTTCAGGCCATACCGGGTTTAGGCATTACGGTGAAACTGGACGGAAGGCAAGTCGCATTGGGAAACTTGAGACTGATGAAGAGCCTGGACGTCTTGTCGGAAGACGTTGCGGAAGCGCAGAAGCTTTCGAGCGAAGGCAAAACGCCCATGTACGTTGCGGTGGATGGCACGCCGGCCGGCATAATTGCCGTTGCCGATACGGTCAAGCCCGATAGCGCAGCGGCCATCGCCAGGCTGCAGGCCATGGGCATCAAGACCATCATGCTGACGGGAGATAATCCACAAGCTGCCGCGGCGATCGCAAGGCAAGTCGGCATCGATGAAGTCATAGCGGAAGTGCTGCCGGGCGACAAGGCCGAGCAGATCGAAAGACTTCAGCATTCCGGAGAAAAGACCGCCATGGTCGGGGACGGCATCAATGACGCACCTGCGTTGGCTCGTGCCGACCTCGGTATCGCCATTGAGTCGGGCACGGACGTCGCCATGGAATCGGCCCAGGTAGTACTGATGAAGAACAGCCTGTACGGAGTCGTTACCGCAATCGAGTTGAGCAAAGCGACGTTGCGTAACATCAAGCAGAACCTGTTCTGGGCATTCGCCTACAACTCGGCCGGAATCCCGGTAGCCGGGGGGCTACTCTTTATGTTCGGTGGCCCCACGTTGAATCCCATGTTCGCGGCGGCTGCCATGGCCATGAGTTCGGTCTCGGTGGTAACCAACGCGTTGAGGCTGCGCAACTTTAAGACCGCTGAAGACGTTGGCGTCTTAAGTCCTGTTCCAAATCCACAATTGAGGGAGACACGAATGAAATCTGAGATTTCCATCGAAGGCATGTCCTGCATGCACTGTGTCAAGAGCGTAACGGACACGTTAAACGGGTTGGATGCAGTCATTTCGACTGAAGTTGACCTGGAGCAAAACAGCGCGGTGATCGAGACGGCGCAAGAACCTGATGAAGCCGTGATCACCAGTGTCATCACTGACGCAGGTTACTCCGTGACCGGAATCAGGGCGTTATGACGTAACTCGTATGCCAGACGGTTCACCGCTGTCCCTTAAGCGGCGGTTTGACCTGATTGCCGTCTTCACACGTTTTGGGTGAACCTACATCTTGTCGAGTAGAACGTCGCGCAACCCATTTTGCGAAGTCGCCTCTTGACTGATGTGGCCTCTTCCAAATCTCTCCTGTACCTGTAGAACCAGGCCATAGATCACGGGCAACACCAACAGACTCAGCAGCGTTACCGTAACCATGCCGCCCACCATGGGAGATGCGATCCGCTGCATCACCGCAGAGCCCGTGCCACTTCCCCACATGATGGGCAACAGCCCGGCGATGATGGCGGTAGCTGTCATGGCAATGGGACGGACCCGTTCAGCGGTGCCGGTATGCACTGCCGTCATGATCTCCTCTGCGGTTAACGTAATGCTTAAGTCGCGCCCCTGGATGCCATTGTTGGCCTGGTCGACAGCCGCCTTCTCGTTACGCTTGCGGGCTATGGCCTGATCGATAAAGGTGAGCACCAGCACGCCGATCTCCGCCGCGACGCCTGCCAGGGCTATAAAGCCAACCGCCACCGCAACGGACAGGTTGAATCCCAACAGATAAACCAACCAGAAACCACCGATAAGTCCAAAAGGAATGGAGAGCATCACCACCAACGGTGCGGCGATATTTCGGAAGTTGAAATAGAGCAACAGGAATATCACTAACAAGGTGGCGGGAACGACGATGCGCAGTCTCTCGGCGGCCCGTTCCATGTATTCAAACTGACCGGACCAGACCAGGTTGTAACCGGTTGGAATCGTTACCTGGCTGGCCACCACCTGTTTAGCCTGCGCCACATAACCACCGATGTCCGAGGTCTTGATATCAACATAGACCCAGGCATTGGGGCGCGAGTTTTCACTCTTGATGACGGGAGGGCCGCGCCGCAACTCAAGATCTGCTAACAACGATAGGGGAATCTGTGCACCGGTAGGTGTGGAGATCAGCACCCGCTTCAAACTCTCGAGGTTGTCGCGCAGCTCGCGGGGATAACGCAGATTGACCGGATAACGTTCCAGTCCTTCCACGGTCACGGTCACGTTCATGCCGCCGATGGCGCTCTGGATGACATCCTGCACATCGCCCGTGGTGAGGCCATAGCGAGCGGCCTCGTCACGATGAATATCAAAGTCGAGGTAGTAGCCCCCGGCGGCTTTATCGCCGAAGGCGGAGAGGGTATCAGGCAGTTGCTTCATGGCCTGCTCGATATCACCGGCTACTTTTTCCAGCACCGTCAGGTCGGGTCCGCTGACTTTGATGCCGATGGGTGTCTTGATGCCGGTAGAGAGCATATCGATACGGGTCTTGATGGGCATTGTCCACGCGTTCGCCAGACCGGGAAAGTGGATCGCCGCATCCATCTCATCCATCAACTCCTTAATGGTCTTGTCAGGATCCGGCCAATCTTCTTTTGGCTTGAGGCGAATGGTGGTTTCGAGCATCGCCAAGGGCGCCGGATCGGTGGCGGTCTCTGCCCGCCCGACCTTGCCGAAGACGCTCTCTACTTCAGCAAACGTCTTGATGATCTTATCCGTCTGTTGCAGGATTTCCTTGGCCTTGGTGATGGACACGCCCGGATAGGTGGTCGGCATGTAGAGGATGTCACCCTCGTTCAATGGCGGCATGAACTCACTTCCCAGCTTGCCGAGCGGATAGATGGTGGCAAGCAGCAACAGCAGTGCAAATACAAGTGTCGACCAGCGTCGTTGTATGGCGAAATTCAGTGACGGTTCATGCAGCAAATGCAGCCAACGATTCACCGGACTTTTCGACTCGGGCGGAATCCTGCCGCGAATGAAATACCCCATCAGCACGGGTACCAGGGTGATCGCCAGTAGAGCCGACGCTGCCATCGCGTAGGTCTTGGTGTAGGCTAACGGCGAAAACAGGCGGCCCTCCTGGGCCTGCAAGGTAAATACCGGCAGGAATGAAACGGTAATAATCAGCAGGGAAAAGAAGAGTGCCGGGCCCACTTCCCTCGATGCAGATGCAACCGCCTGCCAGCGTTCGGACGCGGTGAGAGAAGCGCCCTTTGCATCCATCGCGTGTTCGAGGTGTTTGTGAGCGTTTTCGATCATCACGATGGCGCCATCCACCATGGCACCGATGGCAATAGCGATGCCGCCAAGGGACATGATGTTGGCGTTGATATCCTGCCATCTCATAATTGTGAAGGCGATGAGGATGCCGATGGGTAGAGAGATGATCGCCACCAGGGCCGAGCGGGCATGCAGCAGAAACAGGATGGCGATCAGCGCGACGACGATGGATTCTTCGATCAGCTTCTCCTTGAGATTGTCCACTGCCCGTTCGATTAGATCGCCACGATCATAAACCGGCACGATCCGGACACCTTGCGGCAGGCCCAGCTTAAGCTCCTCCAGTTTGGCGCGCACCCTCTCAATGGTCGTTAGGGCATTCTCGCCGTAACGCATGATGACCACGCCGCCGGCCACTTCGCCTTCACCATTCAGCTCAGCGACACCGCGACGCAGCTCCGGCCCGAGGTGCACGTGGGCCACATCCTGCAGACGAATCGGGGTACCGTTGGCGTCGACGCCAACGGGAATCACGTTCAGGTCATCGATGGATTGGATGTAACCGAGACCACGGACCATGTATTCGGTCTCGGCCATCTCCACCAGCTTGCCTCCGACATCGTTGTTGGAACGTTGGATGGCATGCTTCACTTTCGACAGCGGGATGGCATAGGCTAACAGCGCATTGGGGTCGACCTCCACTTGATACTGCTTGACGTAACCGCCCACCGCAGCTACTTCGGCGACGCCTTCAACCGTCTGCAGGGGATAACGCAGATACCAATCCTGAATGGATCGCAGTTGTGCCAGATCATGACGACCCGTGTTGTCCACCAGGGCGTATTCGTAAATCCACCCTACGCCAGTCGCGTCCGGTCCCAACGAGGGCGATACGCTTCCCGGCAGACGTCCGCTGACATAGTTGAGATATTCCAGTACCCGCGATCGCGCCCAGTACATATCGGTGCCGTCCGAAAAAATGATATAGACGAAGGAGAAACCGAAGAATGAGTAACCCCGTACCGCCTTGGCGTTCGGCACGGCCAACATCGCCGTAGTCAGCGGATAAGTCACCTGATCCTCGACCACCTGCGGCGCCTGCCCCGGGTATTCGGTGAACACGATCACCTGCACATCGGAAAGATCGGGGATCGCGTCAAGCGGTGTATTCTGCATTGACCACAGGCCCGCGGCCACGGCAAAGACGGTGGCGATGATGACCAGGAAGCGATTGCGCAACGAGGCATCGATAATGTTCGTGATCATGGCTCCGCCCTCTCCTTGGCAGGTTTTTTATTGACGTCATTTATGCTCATATCCGACATATCCATTGCATCTGCCGGGTCGCCAGTAGCCATCGACTGAAGCATCTTGGCTGTCGCTTCCCGCAGTTTGGATTCGGAATCGATCAGGAACTGCCCGGAGGTCACCAGCCGTTCTCCGGCTTTAATTCCCGATCGGATCTGAGTAAGACCACCGGAGCTAACTCCCAGACTCACCTCACGTGGTTCAAACACACCGGGCCCACGCACCACAAACACTTGTTCACGGCTGCCGGAGCGCACGATCGCTTCACTGGGAACGACCACGACGTTTGACTGTGGATCGGTATAGAGGGTTACGTTGGCAAACATGCCCGGCTTAAGAGACAGATCGGAATTGTCGAATTCCAACCGGACTTGCACGGTGCGACTCTTCGGATTCAACACCGGATGAACAAACGTGACCTCGCCCTGGTAGGTTCGACCCGGCTGTGCACGCACGCGCATCTCAGCACGATCGCCAATCTTCAGCCAGATCAATTCATCCTCGAACACATCCACATTGACCCAGACGCGACTCAGATCTGCGATGAGATAGAGCTCGTCTTTGGGGCTGACATACTGACCTTCTCTGGCGCCGATATTCATTATTCTGCCCTGGAACGGTGAATGAATATGCAGCTGTTTCTTGATCTTGCGGTTCTGCTCCAGCTCTTCGATCTGGTGCGTCGGCACATCGAATAACTGCAGCCGCTGTCGCGCACTTTCCAGAATGGTCCTGGCGCTCCGCTGCATTTGGCTCGTTGCGCTATTGCGCACGGCATCCCAGTTGTTCAACGCCACCAGATATTCCTGCTGCGTCGCCATCAGATCGGGTGAATAGATGCTGAGCAGGATGGTGTCACGACCAACCTGGGTGCCGGTCTCGTCGACCTGCAGCGACTCGATCCAGCCCGACGTCTTGGGATGCAGACGGGCCAGGCGCTCCTCGTTGAAATCGACTCTACCAAGGCTGTTCAGCACCCGCGACAGATCGCGCCTTACTGCCGTCGTCGTACGCACACCGATGTTCTGCACGGTGACAGGATCGATCGTCACTGTGCCGCCGGTCGCCACTCCTGCATCGCCTTCGGTATAGACTGGAATGTAGTCCATACCCATCTCATCCTGCATGAAAACCGGTGAGGTAATAGCCGGGTTCATGGGGTTGCGCCAAAACAGCGCCTTGCGCTCCGATGTGCCTTCGTCCGCTCCCATTTGCCTGGGAGAGCCCGAATTTGCGAGCCAATAGCCGCTACCAAATCCGATACCCAGCGCCACGACAAGCGCCACCGTTACCAGTTGCTTATTCATAGATCTTCTCCTCTGCACCGACAGCGGCGACCAGTCGGGCCAGGGCCTGATTGGTGGTGCTCAGGGCTTTCCAATATTGAGTTTCATGGTCGAACAGTATGGTCTGGCTGCGAATCATGCTGAGAAAATCGATGTTGCCGACCTGATAGCCGGCCAGCATGGCCTCTACGGTCTGACGCGCCTGAGGAAGAATCTCCTGCCGGAAAAGTCTTACCTGCTCGCCGCCCCGTTGGTAGTCCGTTCTGGCTTGCACCACCTCAGCAGCGACCTGGTTATGTTGATCATCCAGTTTGTATTTCTGCTGCATCCACTCGGCATTGCGCTGATCGACGGCGCGGTCCTGCTTGCTGCTCGCGTAGATGGGCAGATTCATGCTGAACATGATGCTGGCGAAGTCGGCCCGACTGCTGCCGTCGGGGTTGTTGCCGGAACGCAGCCCGTAGATCGCACCTATCCTGAAATCGGGTGAATAATCCTTTTTCGCCAGTTCGACACGGCTCCGGGCCGCGTGCATGCGCCCCTGCTGTGCTGTTAGAACTTGGCGTGATGTCTCGGCATGTAGTTGCAGTAACTGCGTACTCTGAATGGCTGGCAGGTTGTCATCTACCGCAGCCGGAAGCGCGATGGGCCCGGCTGGGGGGTGATCAATCAACACATTCAATCGCGATTCCTCGTTCTCCCGTACGTTCTTGATCCGAATCGCATTCTCACGCAGTTTGGCCAGTTCCAGCTGGGCGAGTAGGATATCCTGCTGCGGCCCGCGCCCAACCTGGTAGCGCGTTTCAGCCACGCTAACGACTTCCTGCAGCAGGGCCTGGTTGAGGATGATGATTTCCAGTGCCCGATCCAGATAGAACAGATTCCACCAGATGGTTTTCACATCGCGGATCAGGTGCTGACGCTTCTCCTCCACCTCTGCCCGGGCAGCGGCCGCTTCCTGGACTGCGGCTTGGGAACGCAAGGCCAGCTTGCCGGGATAGGGCAGGGCCTGGCTGATGCCCACCTGGAGCTGGGTCATGGCCTCTTGAGTGAAGGAGAAACTGTGCAGCGGCAGATTGGCAACGTTTAGCGACAGACTGGGGTCCGGTAATGCGCCGACCTGATGCGGTAACTCGGCCAGAGCCAAGGCCCGTGCCTCGATGGCGGCTAGGCCGGGATTGCCGGTCAACGCATCGGAGACCGCGTCGTCCAATGACAAGACGTCCTCTGCTTGCAGAGTGGTCACACTCAACATCCCTGTGCCGGACAATAGCAGGCAGATTAGCGGACCGAATCGATATCGGGATCGATTGTGCATATCAGTTACTCCTCGGCAATTGAGGGCGTTCAATGTGTGGAGGTCATGCCGGAACACCCAACGGACTTAAACCATCAAGATCGCGTAACACACGCGTCGAATCAGCCTATCAGCCAAAACAAACGGATGGATTTAGGCCATTCAGCTGAGAAGGTTGCGAGGAGGCCTTATTTCGGTCGGCAGGTCAACACCATGCCAACGGGAGGAGGGAGACTTGGAAAAGGCAGCATTTGGCGAATGTACAATTACTTCGGCATCGAGTGCAATGGCCGCACAACACAGGGCGCTGTAACAGCAATCGATCAATGCGCCGGTAGCCGCACCATGATCGTGCTGGGCAACCGCTACATCGCCATGCGTGGCTTCGTGGCCTTCATGGCTATGCATTGCCGAGAACGAAGCATGATGATCGGTGTGATCGGTCGTTGCCATGGCGTGCGCAAATACCACCGGCTGTATCATCATCGCGATGATCAGCAGTAGCTCTAATGTGGGTCCTTTGCACTTGGCCATCGGATGATTATAGCTGTTCACGTGGCAGTTTTACATTAGAGGCCGAAGCGATGAAAAAGTTTCTCACCTGTAAGCAATTGCCTATGTGTCATTGCGTTTATGCGAACATGCTTACGACCTTACTCCAGATCGTGTAGACGGCAAATGACATGTAGATAACCGCACCGATACTCATCATGACGATATTAAACAACCGAGGTTTGGCGCACTGCGGCAGGTACTTTAGATTCATGTACAGCAACATGGGGACATAGCCCGCCATCGCGAACCCTCCCAACATGGCGCCGATGAAGAAGAAGTCCAGAACAGTGACGTTAAACGTCTCGAAGAACCAGGTAGAGAGTATTCCCAGTGTAGACAGACCCAGGGCAAACGCCAGGTATAAACGGTTGGCGGGAAATCGGTTTGGCAACTCGAAATTGGTGTGCAGCAGATCAACCCAGAGGCGGATGCCGCCATCAAGTCCTGCCAGAACACTGCTGAAGAACACAAAGATGCCGATTATCAGAAAGAGGTAACGGCCAAAGGTGCCCATGGAAGCACCCAGAATCTGGGATAGATCCCAGATGATCTGACTTTCCAAGGGTACGATTCCGGCTGGAAAAAGCACCACCAGCGCACCAAACATAAAGAGGAACATGGTGAATGTATTGAAAAAGAAGAAGAACACCGAGCTGTCAACCACTACAAACTTGAACCAGTGCCTGAATCGTTGTGCATTGGTCTCGTTGTCTTCAAACAGGTAACCCACTTCACTATTGCCCTTTTGTGCCTCACGTAGTGGATTCAGCAGAGCGGGGATTCGTTTGCCCATGCCAACCCCTTTGTCGCGCAAGTAATAGGCGTAGAACAGGTTACCCAGGCCGCCGATGCCCGCAAAAACAAACGCGCCAAAGAATCGGTTGAAGGTAAACTCGTCGTCCAGTCTGATATGGCCAAAATTGAAGACACTGGACAGCATGTTTATGACGTCATCGAATGTCCCTACGCTAATGGCCACAAACAACATGCCCCCGACGATCACGACGACCATAGCCATGATCGTTTTCTCCACGGTGTTGTAGATCATCTTGGGACCGAAGAGAATGGCGAGTGCAGTCGCAGATACAAGAGCGGTCCACATCCAGTCGCCGCCGGGTCCGTCAACGCCGAAGAACAAGGTTCGGACCGATGTGCCAACGGCACGACTCATGCCAGGCAGGAACGTGCCAAAGAACATGAGTGTCAGGAAAAAATACACCCAGAACTTGGTGAGACGCGCAAATCCGGTAAACGCACTTTCCCCGGTGGCGACCGCCCAGCGGCCAACTTCGATGTTAATGAACAGTTGTACGAAGACACCCAGGGCCGCCGCCCACATCATCTCGGTACCGAACTTGGCGACAATCCACGGCCACAAGACCATCTCACCGGAGCCAAGCGCCAGGCCAACCATGACCGCGCCCGGTCCTGCCAGTTTCCAGAAACTCTCGGTACGTTCCGGCATTTCGGCCGTTTGTAATGCGGGAATCGGTATAGGCATCTAACAGCTTCCTTTTTCTTTTCCTCACAAGGCGCAAGGAACTCTTTTGTGGGCGGTGGGAATAAACCACACCTTCAGCAGATGGGCAATGGGCCCATCGCGTTATCCATGGACCAGATATCTAACAGCTCTCAGTCATAGACAAACTGCTGCACCATTTCCAGCAGTAGCACAGTGCCTTGCTTAAAGGCTTCGATATCCATTTTTTCATTATTGCCATGGACGCCGCCGTAATCTTCGACCGGCACGAGAATGGGAGCAAAGCCGTAGCTGGTTATTCCCATCTCCCTGAACCAGTGCGAATCGGTAAATCCGGCTGACATGCTGGGTACTACCAGGGCACCCGGGTGGTGCCGGTCAATGACCTGGGAAACGATTGTATAAAGGGGTGTGGTAATTGGCGACACCGCAGGGCTGAAAGCAAGTATAGTCGCAATCTCAATATCCGGTTCGTTCACGACAGCTTTGAGGACCTCGATAAATTCCTCTTTGTCCTGATCGGGCAGCAGACGGCAGTCGATTTCCGCCCAGGCAACAGGTGGTACCACGTTGATTTTGTTGCTGGCGCCTAAGCGGGTGATGGAACAGGAGTTGCGCAGTCGTGCTGCAAGGCCCGGGTTTTCAATCTGCAGTCGTAATAGAAAGTTTCGCTCCTGGATGGCACTTTCTATGTTGGTGAACTTCTGCTTGAAGTAGGCAGTCTGCAGATTGGCAACGGATTGCAGATAGCTTTTCATTACCGGGATCACGCGCGGTTTGAAATAGGCATTCTCGAGTCGGCTGAGTGCGCGCAGAAGTTTGCTGACAGACGTCTCCACCTGAGGAGCGGAGCCGTGGCCCGGGTTGCCAGTCGCGGTAAGCTTTAGCCAGAAGGGAATTTTCTCGGTTACCCCCACAGTGAATATTGGACTATTGTTGGCGAAGCCACCACCACCCCCTTCGTTGAGCAGATAGCCCACACCCTCGAAGATCTCCGCGTGCTCCTTCACGAGGTAGCCGGCTCCAAAGTTGCCTCCGGCTTCTTCGTCCGCTGTTGCGACGAAGATTACATCCCGATTCAGTGATCTGCCTGCTCGCTTGAGCGCCAGGAACGTCTGCAATTGCAGTACACCGGTGCCTTTCATATCGAGGGTGCCGCGACCGTAGATCTTGCCGTCCCGGACAGCGCCGGAGAGGGGATCTTCATCCCAGTATATAGCATCTGCCGGAACGACATCCATGTGGTTAAGGAGAACCAGAGCCGGTTTATCTCCTCCCTTTAGACGCGCCCAGATATTGCCGCGTGTGGGGGCGGCTTCTGCCGTTGTGTAACGGATTCCCTCTGCTTTGAAGATGTCAGCGAAAAACGACACGCCTCTGTCTTCGTTGCCGGGTGGGTTGGTGGTATCAACTTGCAGGTATCGAATTAGGGTTTGTACACCCTCTTCAGCCAATTGTGCACTGTCCAAGGTTGCAGCGATCGTGAGTGAGGGTAGCAAGCTAAGAATGATGACTGCGATTGGTCGATTCATGTGCAATTCTCGATTGGGCGTTTTTGAGATAACGATGTGCGCTCGCGATTGTACCAGCATGAGATCTTTCTTTGACAGTCTTTTGGCGCGGCCTGGAGCGGGCTCGTCATGCGATTTGGCATCAGATGATTCATAATGTGGGTGAGTCGTGGACAGATGCGCGAAGGAGTGAATCATGTTGGTCATTGAAGAGTTGATGGAAGAGATCGATGCCGCCCTCAGGTCCGAGCGCTATCGTCCTGGAGCTTGGCAACGCCTGGTCACAGAAGTCAGGAAATTGCCCGTCATAGAAAGGTTGGAGCTTGAGGAGCGTATCTCCGCCCTAGGCAATAGACTGCACCAACGCCACGGATTCCCCCAGATGGGCTTTCCCCTGGCATTTGCAGTAGAGATAGGTATGTGCGTATGCGGTCTGGCTGTTCTGCTGGGTGGCACTGATTCGCTCATTGTCGCGATTGCCGGCTTGGGCTTACTTCTCCTCAGTATGCAACCCCTTGTTAAAGTCGTTGTCGGACTGCTAATCGGTGTGCGTTATGCCTATGCATACCTATGGTACATCGAACCGCGATTCAAGATGCAGTACGGGTCTTATCTCACAGTTGCCTCCTTTGGGCGCGTACTGCTGCACCTGGCCGGTAGTTTGGGGACTCCTATGGCATTGTTGTTGGGTTTTGTCTGCCTGCGTGATGATTTCGCCGAGCTGTCTCTGATCTGTTGGGAACTTTTCTGGCTAATGCTGCTCGTGCAGATTATTGCTTTTGTTGCGGAGTGGGTTGGCTTTACCAAGGTTGGTTCATTTCGCCTCTCGTTGCTCACCAGTCCCGCGACCGCCGCGATGGAACTCAAACTGCTGCTGACCGGTCCGCAAGAATAGCGTTAGACCAACTCGATAATTGATCGCCGCTTGCCTCTCGAAGCGGACAGGGTTTTGATTCTGGCTCGAAGTCGATGAATGCTGATGGAGATGATTACGGAATTGTCACCGGTCTGCTGCCGGATCTCTGATAAGGGCGCCGCTAGCCGCGACGTTCTGAGTCAGGTCTGGCCGCTCGTCCTAGCTCTCGCTTTCGCGCCAGTTCATGCGCACGATGCGTGGCCCAACCTGTGTCTACCTACCTCAACCCCGCTTTGCTCAGAGCAGCCATGTCACCTTTGATCTGCGCCTTATTTCTATCGGGATTTCTCTGTCCCCAGACTTCTACTGAAAAGTCGGGTGAGAGTTGCAGCACTTCTGCAGCCGCAGCACGGGCCTTCTGTTCCTGACCCAACTCAATATACAGGATTGCCAAGTTTAGGTGAGCACTGAAGGCGCTAGTATGAGTGACGAATGGGTGAGAAAAAGCACGGGTGAAGATCTGCTCGAATGCTGACAGTGCCTTGGGCAAATCTCCAGACAAGCGGTAGGCTAGACCCAGTGTGTTGTACAAGGAAGGTGAACCCCTGGGATTGAGCCCGATTGATTCCTCCACGGCAGCCAAGGATTCATCCGGCCGCCCAGTAGCCGTTAGAATCGCAGCCAGCAGGACCTGAAGCATTTCACGAACATCTAGATCACCAGGATCGTCGGCAATCATTCCCTCCACATCCGCGAGGGTCTTTTCTTGATTTCCCATCAGCCACTGGACTTCAGCTTCAATGACGCGTGCCTGATTTGCCCACCTGGGCTCACGCAGTGATGCGGTTCTTTTCGCCATCGTCAGCGATAGGCCGAGTATGTCGTGGTCCGGCATCTTCTGCGTCAACCATGCATTCCGGTAGGTGTGGGTCAACCAGTAACAGGCTATTGAGGACTCGGGATTTATGGTGATGGCCTTTTGTAACGAAGCGATTGCGACCCCGTATTGACCGGAGTACATATACGAAGCTGCCATGGTTGCCAGATATTCGGCACCATGGTGAGGGTGTAGGTCAATCGCCTGCTTGAAGAATGGTATGGACTCCTCCCACTCTCCCTTGAAATACAGGATGACTCCCTTGATGTGGTACGCAACATCATCATTGGGGTCCAAGGCAAGAGATAGTTCCACTTCAGCCATCGCTAGATCTAACTGTCTTGTTAAGGAGCGAACCCATGCCAGTAGGACATGCGCTGGAGAAGATGAGCCATTGATGGCAACCGCCTTCTGCCCCAACTCTATCGCCTTAGCATAGTTGGTGGGATCAGGATGCCAGCCCATGAACTCATCCCAACTGTAACACCAACCGATATGAGCGTAGGCCACAGCAAATCCTGAGTCCATTTCGATGGCTCGTTCGAAGAATTCCCGCGCACGCGCATTGGATTCCCTTCCCGACAGACGACGGTAGAATGCCAAGCCACGCCAGAAACAGTCACGAGCCGTTAAGTCATCTGTGTCCATTCGCTTGACACGCGCGAGCTCTGCTTCTGTGAACTCAACTCTCAACGCCCCGGTGATCCGTTGGGCAATGTCAATCTGGACCTCAAATATGTCATTCAGCTCTCTCTCGTAATTCTCAGCCCAGAGGCGGCCGCCCGTACTGGCGTCGACCAGTTCAGCCGTGATACGGACCCTGTTGCCAGCTTTCCGCACACTACCCTCAAGAACATGCTGCACCCCCAGTTCCTGGCCCACTTGCTGTACTCTTACTCGCCTACCCTTGTATGTAAACGTCGAATTGCGGGCAATGACCAGCAGTTCTGAACTCTTCGACAGAGCGGACATGACCTCTTCGGTGATACCATCGCTGAAGTATTCCTGATCGGCATCGCCACTCATGTTGTCAAAAGGTAACACCGCAATTGATCGCCTGTGGCTGCTTATCCCCGGTGGGCGTGCTGCAACCGGTGAATCTGTGATTCGATCTTGTTCGAGCGATTTCAGCAGTCGCTGCCGATAGTCCGAATCTTGCTCCCGATGGAGAGCGTGGACGCGACTCAAGCCCACTCTGAGACCGGGTGTCAAATCCAACTTTTCGAGGTAGACCGGAATGATCTCTTTGTTGTCATCCAGTGCAAGGT
>JASMJM010000153.1 GCA_030749725.1 Pseudomonadales bacterium
CCTCGAATTCACTGACGAGTTCTCTAGCAATCGCCATGAATGCCTGCGCCGCAACCGTTTTTGGCTGGTAGGCGATGGTGGGATGCCCGCTATCGCTGCCAGTCACGATCTCTGCGTCCAAGGGAATTGCACCGAGGAAAGGAACGCCGATCGCCCTGCTCATGCGTTCTCCCCCACCACGGCGAAACACGTCCGTCGCATTTCCACAGTGCGGGCAGGTGAAGGTGCTCATATTCTCGACGATACCGAGAATTGGAACTTGGACCATTTCAAACATCCGCAGCCCACGCCGCGCAATCTTGAGACTCACATCCTGCGGTGTCGTCACGATCACCACACCCGACAACGGAAAGCTCTGGGCAAGGGTGAGCTGCGTTTCACCGGTGCCGGGGGGAAGGTCGAGCACGAGATAGTCGCGATTCGTCCACTGCACGGAACCGATAAGCATCTGCAGATACTTGCTCACCATAGGGCCCCGTAACACGGCTGGTGCGTCATCGCCTGTCAACAATCCCATGGATACCACCTGCAGACCGTGACACTCGGGCGGGACGATCATACCTTCCTTCGTCGCCTTGGGTGGCTCATCAGTCGGGAGACCAAGCATTCCTGGTATGCTCGGCCCGAGGATGTCGGCATCCACCAGTCCGACACGGCTACCGAGTTCGTTCAGCGCAAGTGCCAGGTTAACCGCCACTGTCGACTTGCCCACACCTCCCTTGCCACTGCCGACAGCGATTATGTGACGGACCCCCGGTAGCGTGTCGGAATTGATCGAAGCCTGGCTCACCTGTTGATCTCGCGGCGTATAGGTGGTTGCCATGTTCGCCCCTTCTCTATTCCTTTGAACATCCTTGTCTGAATCGATCTGTCGTATGGGAATTGATTCACCACCTTTGCTGAGGCGCAACTTTCGCATTGCACTCTTATATAGGTCTCTCGCATTTTTCATTTCGCCGCTCCAGCATGCCGTTCATTTATCTTACCTTGAATCTCAGATTCCTATTCCACGCTCCATCTGTGGTTAAGGATGCAGGAGAGGATCTCCCCTGACCGGCCAAGGATCACGCCGAATGTCCGAACAACTGATCAAGCGGCGGTGCCTGAACCCTGGTCCGGTAAAGGGGCACCAACAGCAACACAGTCTTCACCCAATCTCAAGATGACCGACAAAAACTCCTCACTGCCGAACGTCCCGAAAGAGGTCATTGCATATCACGAGCTGACCAAACACACGCCGGGTCAGTATGCAGAATCCCTGGGATATATGGACTGGGCTAACCAGCCTGACCCATTCAGGTGCTACCCGGGCAGCCGGCAGACAGAACTGTTCTTCTCAGCTTCAGAATCCGGGCCGGGCTACCTCGATGCCTGGAATAGGCATGTTCCGGCCGCACCCATCAGTCAAAATTCACTGAGCCGGTTTTTCTACTACAGCATGGCAATCTCAGCCTGGAAACAGATTGAATGTGCACCGCCCTGGTCGCTGCGAGTTAATCCCTCCAGTGGCAACCTGCACCCAACTGAGAGCTATCTGATTACAGGGCCGGTTGAAGATATAGATGCCGCCATCTACCATTACCAACCCTACTCCCACACACTGGAGACCTGTGCTGTACTGCCGGACCGGTTGTGGCCCAGTCTGGAGATGTCTGAGAACGGATTTCTCGTAGCATTGTCCTCGATTCACTGGCGAGGGTCCTGGAAGTACGGCGTGCGAGGTTACCGTTATTGCCAGCACGATGTGGGTCACGCGCTCGGCGCAATGGCATTTGCCTGTGCCGGTCTCGGATGGGACCTGCATCTCCTCAATCTGAAGCAAAGTGTGCTAACGATTCTTCTAGGCCTGGACCCCAAACCAAGTCCAGAGATGGAAGCCGCGGATTGCTTGGTATGGATCAGCGCCGGCAACACATCTCCCCCGACAGCCGCACAATTACATCCCTGTTAGAGGCGGCAAGAGGATGCAGGTTTCACGACGAGATAAACAGTCTGAGCCACCAGCATCAAGAATGGCCTGCCATTGAGACGATTCATCAAGTGGTAGCCGGCGCTGAACCGCCACCCGACTTCGACATTGCTCCCGGCAATGTCCAGAGAAGACCCAGTCCCGTATCCGGCAATTGCTGGTCGCTGATTCGTCGCCGGAGAAGTGCCGTAGCTATGGATGGCGTCACCCGGATGGACGCCAATCAGTTCTATGCGATGCTGGAATCCGTCTCCTTGCTGCCGTCCCATCTGGATCTCTTTGCCCACCGGGTAAACCTGGTTCTGTTTATACATCGGGTCGAGGGATTGGAACCAGGCCTGTATATGCTGGTCCGAAACAATGGTCAAGAGAATCTAAGAGCATCCCTGAACCGGGAGTTCCTTTGGACCAGACCTGCTGGGTGTCCCGATGCACTGAACCTTTACTTGCTTGCCCCGGGTGATGCCAGAGCGATCGCCAGATCAATATGCTGTCTTCAAGACATCGCGGCTGATGGCTGTTTTTCACTGGGCATGCTGGCGGATTTCGGGGAGCCCCTGTTGAAGTGGGGAGCGGCAATCTATCCGAGGCTTTATTGGGAGTGTGGATTGATTGGTCAGATCCTGTACCTTGAGGCGGAAGCAATTGACTTGAAGGGTACAGGTATCGGTTGTTTCCACGATGACCAGTTCCATGACTTGATCGGATTGCATGACTCCAAGTATCAATGTCTTTACCACTTCACCGTGGGTGGTTCAGTGGAAGACGATCGCATAGTCAATCTTCCGTCCTACCACCAAATCACTGGTCGAAGGATTATCTCCTGAGGTCCTGTTTCTACTCCAACTGCAATTGCTCCAAGTGGCATGCTCCTGCAAAGAGCGTCAATCATGATTTCTCAGGCCACTCTCCAAAAAAGTCCGAAACAATCAACTCGGGTACTTGCTTAACTCTTCCCTGAATATGACCCAGGTAGAGAAAACCCACGATTTTCTCATGCTCAGCCAGTCCGAGGCCCTGCTTGATCACCGGATGATAGGCCATCGCTCCCGTGGGCCACATAGCACCGATCCCCTGACTGTGGGCCGACAGCATCATATTGCTGACTGCGGCGCCGGTTGAGATCAGCTGTTCTGTTTCGGGCACGACATCGTGGTCCCTCGTGACAGCAATTGCAATCACGATGAGTGGCGCCCTCAGGGGTTTTGCTCTCTCTCGTTCAAGTTGATCTTCGGTGATTTCCGCGTGGTCCGATTGTGCAGCAAAGGCGAAGAGTTTTCCGAGCCTGCTGCGAGCCTCACCCCTAACGAGCAGAAAACGCCACGGTCTGAGCACTAAGTGGTCAGGCGCTCTTAGAGCAGCCTTATAAATATTCTCTAACACTTTCGCGTCGGGTACCGGATCGGTAAGTACCGGTGCAGATACTCTCGTGTGCAATGCTTGCTGGGTGTCCATCACAGGATCTTAGCACGCATCTTGAATATCAACTCCCCACAGTGTTTGCGGTTTACGCAGACACACACTGTCTGATAAGAAGTGGGCGATGGCGGCACATCCCGGCTGGTGCATCTTAAGCTTCAAAACTATTGCCGGACGGTGTAAGGTCGTTCAATCACGGTAAGGGGTCGGCTATGGTGCCACCGGCAAATGCCGGCGTGATTCGATAACTAACGCACTTGGAACGAGCTGCGCCATGAACAACCGGACCGCATAAGCCATGCGCCACCGTTCGGCAGGATAGGAGACAGGATGAGACGCTCACATAAGCCCGTCGCAAGGTGTCACTCGTGCAGGCTGAACCTCGATGACCACTGCTGGATCCACGATAATCCAAGCGTGCAGTGGAAGAGACACAAGGCGTGTCCGGGGTTCGAAAACGAGGAGCTGTACCGCCAGTTCGATGAGTGGCAGGGTCAGCCAACGGTCGAAGGGCGCCGCCCACAAAAACTCCGGGGTTCCCGCAAGCGGCCTCACGATTACCAGCCGCGCCAGCCAATTGATCGACGCAGGCTCGACCGGGCCGAGCGTGAGAGATTGGCCGACATCCGTCCTGAGCGTGCCGTACTGGTTCAGGTTGTGGCAGGTCGAACGTCAAGGAACACGGCCCAGGATTCACTTGAGGAACTGGCGCGCCTTGCGGATACCGTCGGTGCACCCGTGGCCGGCACTATGACGCAGCGGCGACCCAAGGTGGATGCCGCATTCTGTGTCGGCGAGGGCAAACTGGGCGAGATCCAAACCCTTTGCCGGGAGCATGCAGCGAATCTGGTGGTCTTCGACAATGAGCTTTCCCCGGCACAAGTTAATAAGCTGGACCGTGCGCTCGGGATCAAGGTGATCGATCGCACCGAACTCATCCTCCAAATCTTTGCGCGGCGGGCGTCTTCCGAGGAATCGCAGGCTCAGGTCGAGCTTGCACAACTCCAATACATGGAAAACCGCGTCCCAGACCAGCGCCAACCGCGCTTTGGCGCGGGTATCGGCATGCGGGGGCCCGGTGAGACGCCTCTGCAAATGCGCAAAGCTGCCATGCGCCACCGCATCAAGCTCCTCAAACAAAAGCTCGAACGAATTCGTGTGCGACGTGACAAGACGCGCAAGCACCGTGCTCTACCCAGCGTCTGTCTGGTCGGCTACACGAACGCTGGCAAGTCGACGTTGCTCAACGCACTGACACGAGCCGATGCCTATGTCGATGACCGACCGTTCGCGACCCTCGACACGACGACACGACTGGTGCAAATAGAGCAACGACAGCAAGTGCTCGTATCCGATACGGTTGGATTCATTCGGCACTTGCCCCATCGCCTGGTCGCTTCCTTCCGCTCAACGTTGGAAGAGGTAACCCAAGCGGATATGCTGATTGTAGTGGCCGATGCAGCCGACCCCTACGTCAGCGACCACCTGACAGTCGTGGATGAAACCCTGGAAGAGGTGGGCGCCCGGAGCCAACGACGCGTTCTGGTTCTCAACAAGAGTGATACCGCTGCTGGTCGGCGGGCCGTTGACGGATTACAGCAGCAATACTCAGAGGCAATCGCTGTGTCCGCACGACAGGGCACGGGCTTACAGCAACTGAAACGGACTATGCTCGATTCCCTGGCCGGCGCAAGGGCTCCTGCTCTAGTATAGACGTTACCACAACGTCCCCTTTGGACTGGGCTAATAAGTCGAACAGGTATCACGAACCAGGGGCAGGTGTTACTCGAGCTTCAAGAAACGCAGCAACCTGTCGAAGGTAGCGGAGAAATACTCGTGGTTATATGTCACTCAGTAACGGACGCCGAATCCGCAACGAGGTCTCAATACGACACGCCCAGCGGATACAGCCATTCCTGCTGTGGTGGATCTACAAGCTGCAGCCGTGACAGTTGAAAGTAACTATGACGGATTGACCACACGTCACAACCAATTGTGGTCGGGTGCCAATTGAACAGATCACACAGGATCGTGACTGTGCTACTCAGGTCCTCAGCCTTACTCAAGGTTGACTAATCTGCTGATAGGATTTGATCTTGGAGTCGGTGACCAAGCAGGGGTCAACCCTCAAGATCCATTTATGTCTAAACCCCCCAGGAAATATCATCCATGGCCGCAACCACTTCATAGCGCAACTCAGCATCACCTATTACTTGGTTTGCCGCACTGAGTATCGCATTACAGGCATCACGGGAACGTGCTCTGCCACTGATAGTCAGCGCGTTGTTTTCCGCTGTGAGTTTTAGCCTGCCTGTGAATAGCTCGCCTCCTTTTGCCAATGCAGCGCTTACCCTTGATACCAATG
>JASMJM010000154.1 GCA_030749725.1 Pseudomonadales bacterium
TTGCCAGTCCAAACCTGATGGCTGAAGAAGATGCCTTCGATGCACTGGATCGATTGCTGGATGAGAATTTCGAGGAAATTGACAGGACGCTGGAGGAGCAATTCCAACTGCTTGACCGGGCGATGGAAGATGCCTATCAGAGACTGTCGGAAGAGATAAGGGCAGAGTGGGGAGAGGATGAGGTCGAACTGCCCAGCAAGAAGGAATGGGTGGATTACAGTGATGATATGAAGACCAGGCGTAAAATCGACTTTGAAGCTGGTGTGGTCAAACTGGAACGGCTGATAGACCTCGGGGACGCGGCGGATGCCATAATACAGGATATGCAAAATGCATCCAACAGTCTGAAGACAGACACGCTGGCCGATCTGGCTCAGAAGGATCAGGCGGTGGAGTATGCTCGTGAATCTCTCACCGAGGATGGCATTGATCTCAGCTCACCACCCAATACGGCAGCCCCATTACCTGTCCTGAACGGCATGGACCAATCGATTCCCGATTCGGCACGCATAGGAGCCATGGTGAGCCAGGCACTGACAGCGACCGCTCAATCGAATACGGTGCAGCCTGCCAACAATACAGCTACAGTCATCCCACTTGGCAATAACAAAGCCAAAGTTGTCGTCGCGATACCACTTGCCAGGAATTATCAGCAACAACTGACAGACCGTTACGAAGCCGCCGTTATAGCAGAAGCTAAGAAGCAGAAAATCCCCCCATCTCTCCTCTTCGCCGTCATGGAGACCGAATCCAGCTTCAATCCACGAGCGACGTCCGCAGTGCCCGCTTACGGCTTGATGCAACTGGTTCCCCGATCCGGCGCCATGGATGCCTATAATTTTGTCTACGGAGTGAAGACGCTGCTGGATCCTGAATACCTGTATCAACCAGGCAACAACGTCGAGTTGGGGTCAGCCTACCTCAACCTTCTGCTGAGCCGTTATCTTCGCGCCGTGGAGGATCCTCTTAGCAGAAAATACTGTGCCATCGCCGCATACAATACCGGCGCAGGCAATGTCGCCAGGGCTTTTACCGGTAAAAGAAATGTGGGTGAAGCCGCCAAGTTGATCAATCGGATGAAACCTGACGAGGTCTTCAACCATCTGAGAACGAATCTGCCCTACGATGAAACGCGCCACTACATTGAGAAGGTCACCAAAGCACAGAAGAAGTACACGTCATTCGACGACACTCACCTGATCTAGCTGGTGCCTGTCCGGGAATCCTAAATCCGAATGAGCGCTAGCCATGCAACATGGGTATAATTTCAGCAACGATCTGACACAGTGAGCGAGCAATAATGGACAAGCGTAATCTCATGCTATCTCTCCTTCTGCTGGGGTCACATGCGGCACTTGCCGATGACGTCATTAAGGAGACAGCCGGCGGCAGCATCAACTGGTCGGAAGGTGTCGTCTATGCCAACGGCTTCGGTACTGCCAAACCAGGGCTTAACGCAGCGCAGCGACGCCTTCTTTCCAGGCGGGCAGCCATCGTCGATGGTCAGCGCAATCTGTTGGAGATGACCAAAGGCGTGCGCTTGACATCGGCCACCAAGGTGGTGGATGCAATGGTGAAGGACAGTGTCATCGCGACAAGGGTCGAGGGGATCATCAAGGGGGCAGTCTCCCTGAAGGAAAAGGAAATCTATCAGAATGATATCTTCAGTGTGACGCTGGCCATGCCGATGGCCGGCAAATTCCTTCGCGCCGTTTGGCAAAAGGACTCCGAAACGCCGCAGAGCGCCGGCAACCTTCGATGGCATGTTGATATCAATCAGTTTGTTGCCTCAGGCTCCGCCTTGCTCGATAGATTTCAGTTTTTCCCCAGAGCCTGGGCCGATGACGTATTCGTGCTCAACAATGACGACGAGGTCAAGACGACCCAACGTCTGCTGGAATGGCTGAACAGCACGAACACACAGTCGATCAAACAGCATCTCGAACAGGCAATCATTCAATATGAAACCAACAGCGTCTTCTCGGGTTTACTGGTGAATGCGAGTACCGTCGGAGGGTTCGAACTCGCCACCATTCCCAAACTACGTAACGAGGACGGTGAGGTGATCTATCCCAGCGAAAGCACCTCTTACGACGACATCGTCAACAAGCGGGGCGTCAGTTACGACTTTGACTTGCAGGACGCCATTCGCAACAAACGTGTTGCCACAACACCGTTTATCATCAACGCCAGATCGACCTACAAGAGTCTTGCTTCCGATCTTGTCATTTCTAACGAAGACGCTGAGCGGATAACAAGAAGTACTGGTACCAGGGAAGCGATGAATAAAGCGGGCGTGTTGATCGTCGTTGCTATTTAACGAATTACCCCCCTATTGGTGAATTTAGATAATGACCGGCAAAGGACTTATCGGACTTCTCATTTGTGGCGCGTCACTGTGTCTGCCGCTGCCGGCCGCAGCGGCAGAGGAAACTGATTTTGATAAATATCTGAGAAGCAGCAATATTGTCATCATCCAGTCGCAGAAGTATCTGGATGCCGGTGAGTATGACAATGCCCTGAAACTGCTGGATCTGGGCATAGCCAAGTACACTGATAAGGATGTCCTCTACGCCCTGAAAGGGGAAACCCTCTATAAAAACAACAGACTGGAGGAAGCCGAACCCATCCTTAGGCAGGCTCTGCAGCTCAACCCTCTCAATGAGGTCGCCAAGAAATACATCGAAGAGATCAGAACCACCGAGCTGGCACAGGTCAGCACCGAGTGGCAGGAATGGATGGGGATATTCAGAGACAAGGTGGGAGATTTCATCGTCACCTTTCTCGCCTTTGGCTGCGCTTTTCTGGCCGGATCGGCCATAGCACCCATCAAACTAAAGCTTGATCTGTACAGCGCCCGCAGGTTTTTCGATCAGGGCAACTACGATGAATTCCTCGACCTGACGGAAGGATTGCTGGATCAGGAGAAGTTCGCACCCTTGCGCAGTAATTTTCGTTTTCTGCTGCGGCAGAAGAACTTCGAGGATGCCCAACACATACTCAGCAAACACGTCAACACGCCGGAAAGGCTGCCAACCCTGCTGCGAATTCTGGAGAGGGAAAATGAGAAGCTTCAAGAAGCCACTTAGCGCTGTTGTGCTGACGCTACTGGCCGCTTGTGCATCGGCACCGACCCCACAGCCTGCCATTCTCACCGAGATCGATCCGCTCGAACAGGATGCCATCAATGCACTCAAACTCAATCTGGTTCAGGAGGCCCGCACGGGTCTGGATGCTGCTCTGGTCAAGTACCAGATGCTGGATGATCTCGAAGGTCAGTGGCGCGTTCACCTGACCAACACCAAACTGGCTAACGGCGCGGGTGACCTGGCATCGGCAGACAGCGAAGTTGACTGGCTTGAGGAGTTGGCAGAACTCATCAACACCGATTTTGTGCGTTATCACACCTACATACTGCTGGGGCAGATCAAGCAGGATGCGAGCTACTTTCAATCTGCGCTGGCGGTAGCTGCCACGCCGTTGGAGCAGGCGGTCGTCCTGACCTATCTGGATCGTATCGACGAGGCGGTGGCGCTGATCGAACCTAACCAAGTCGATCATCCAACAGACCGGGCATTTGTCCTGTTCCGTTATGCTCTTCGCACCGGTAACGAGGCAGATCTGCAGCGTGCGCTGACCGTCTATAAGCTGGCGGAGGATTCGAGGGGCGTAGCCGATACCCTGGTGCTTCTGTCTCGCCTATCCAGGCAAGCTAACGATCTGCGCAAGGCGAAGATCTACGGCAGAAGAGCACTTAGAGCATTGACTTCCATGGGCGACCTGAAGCGGGCGGACATTATTGAAGCCTGGTTGGCCGAATTGTGAGCAGTGTCCAGGAGGAAAAGCAGGGACTGCTTGGCATCGTCGATGCCATAGGCCGCTTTCCCAGAGAAGCTTTCTCCACATGGTGGGATATCATCGGCATGATCTCCATCGCCTTGACTGCCAGCAAAGATATATTCAAGCCATCCCAGCGTCCCATCTTCTGGGAACTCTTTAAAGATCAACTGTATGAAACCGGCGTTCGCGCCGTCTACATCAATGGCATGATCGGCATGTTTATCGGTGCCCTGATGATGGCGCGGCTGTTTGCCTACTTCCCCAAACAGGTGCTGTCCACCCAGTATGCGTACCTGTTTGTGGTAGTGGTGGTGAGGGAACTCGGCCCACTCATTTCCGGCATCATACTAATTGCCAGATCTGCCACCGCGGTGACCTCCAAGATTGGCAATCTGCGTGTACGCAGAGAATTCCAGGTTCTGCACGGAATGGGCATCAACCCGGTATTCCTGTACCTGGTACCGGTCTTTTTCGCCTTTCCCATCTCGCTGTGTTTGATGCTCATCTACTTTGATTTTATCTGTATTCTGTCCGCGTTCGCGGTGATCTGGTATTCGGACCCCGATGTCTCCTTCCTGCCGTTCCTCAGCAGCATACTGGAGCAGATCAGCCTGAATGAAATAGGCATCAACGCGGTCAAGGCGATCCTGGGCGGCATGCTGATCGGGGTCATCTCGATCCACTTCGGTGCCAAAGCCACCGATAGTTTTGAAGACATCTCGGAAGCGATATCCAACTCTACCACCACCCAATTGATGGCTTTCTTCCTACTGAATGTAGTCCTGTCGCTACTGGCCTATACCCAATGACGCTGTCGATCAGCAATCTCACCATAGAATATCCGAACGCATCGGTATTCGTGGGTATCGATCTCGAGGTAGCTCCAAACGAACTGGTAGCGGTCAGATCCGAAGTACTGGATGGCGGGACCAGTTTGCTGAAGGGGATCGCGGGTTTCCTGAACGGTGTGCAGGGAAGGGTCCTGCTGCAAGGGATCAATCTGCTGGACAACCCTCCCACGGAGGTGATTTACCGGATCGGCTATGTCTATGAAGCGCTCGGCTTGGTCAGTCTTTTCAACGTGCGGGAGAATATTGCACTGCCCTTGCAGTTCCACTCCAAGTTGACACATGAGGAAATTGACGCGCGCGTCGTTGCCGTGGGTGAACGCTTCGGTCTTAACGAATCGATTTACCGTATGAAACCCCACGAACTCAATGACGTCCAGACTCGATTGGTGAACCTGGCCCGTGCCCTGGTTGTCAGACCTCTGCTACTACTGGTCGATGAACTGGAGGGTGGGATGTCAGACGCCTATTTAAGGGATACAATTGACGCCATCAGGGAGCACCAGCAGCAATACCCGATGCCGGTCATCATGACCACGATGAGCGATGAGATTTTCAATCGCGCAGATCGTGTATACCGGATAGAAGACAGAAATCTAGTCCAGGGAGCCGCATGAAAACCACCGCGTACACCCCGTTTGAAGTGGACAACAAAGACCGCATAGTCGGGTTTTTCGTGATCGTGGCCGTGTTGCTGTTCCTGATCGGGTTCCTGCTCCCCGCCATCAGCCGGATGGGAGCGGATGAAGGCATTCCCTACCACACCACCCTGGACCAGACCTACGGAGTTGCCATCGATGCCATGGTCT
>JASMJM010000155.1 GCA_030749725.1 Pseudomonadales bacterium
AATTCTAATGGTATGCAGGTTGGTATGTAGAGGATATATTTATCTGTAACTAATTGATTTATATAGATATATGGCGGACGATCACGCCGCCCACGCCATGGGTTGCTACGGCAGTTACCGGAATACCACACCGAATCTGGACAGGATCGCGGCAGAGGGCATGCGTCTGGACAACTGTTTCTGCACCAATTCCATCTGCACGCCAAGCAGGGCAGCCATATTGACCGGTATGTACCCTCATGCCAACGGGGTGATCACATTCAATGCACCGCCGTCCAACCACGTCACCTTTCCGCAGATGCTCAGGAATTCCGGATACCACACGGCCATGATCGGGAAGTGGCACCTCGGCTGTGAGCCGACCGGCTTTGACCACTGGAACGTCCTGCCGAGACAAGGGCGATACCACGATCCCAAGTTCATCGACAACGGCGTCGAGACCCGGATAGAGGGATACGTTACCGACATCATCACCGACCTGACCCTTGATGCGCTCCAGAACAGGCCCCGGGACCGACCATTTTGCGTCCTGAGTCATCACAAGGCGCCCCACGACATGTGGGAGAGCGATGACAAGCACGCCGCCATGTTCGCCGACGCGGATATCCCCGAACCGACCACGCTGTTCGACGACTACGCGTCCCGCGCCACGGCAGTACGGCAGAGCACCCAGACAATAGGCGCCACGCGCCCTGGTCACACGCTGTACGAAGCTGAAACTGGTCACATCGAGGACTCCGTTGCCCGGCGCAAGGCACAATACCAGGAATACATGAAGCGATATCTCAGGTGCGTTGCGTCCATAGACGACAACGTAGGCCGCATACTGGACTACCTCGACGAGAATGGTCTTGCCGACAATACGATTATCATATATACGTCGGATCAGGGCTTCTTCCTGGGGGAACATGGCTGGTATGACAAGCGGTTTATGTACGAGGAGTCGCTGCGCATGCCGTTCGTGGCTCGGTTCCCGGGTGGAATCCAACCTGGCATCAGCGACGACCACATCATTCTCAACACCGACTTCGCTGCGACGTTGCTCGATTACGCAGGGCTGAAGCCCGCCCCAGGCATGCAGGGCCAGAGCTTCAGGGGGATTCTCGCGGGCGAGGAGCCCGGGAGCTGGCGTGAGATCATGTATTACCGGTACTACCGTTCCCACTTCAACACGCCGTCGCACTGGGGCGTGAGAACGAAGCGCTACAAATACATCTACTACAACCTCTCCATGGAGCACGAACTCTACGACCTGACCCAGGACAGCAGCGAGATCAGGAACGTATACGGCGATCCAGGCTACAAGGATGTGCGCCGCCACCTGAGATCTGAAGTCAAACGTCTGCAGGACGAACTCGGTGATACCGACGACAGCTATCAGGGCGAGGTCAGGGCGTGGGAACTGCTCTCGCAGCCACACGACCCGATCTTCGGTCTGTAGGCAGCACAAGATCTGCCGTTCACTTCTCCCAGCAGTTGTCCTGCAAACATGCTGCTTTAGCTGATTTTTCCCAATCAGTCAGATCCGACCTTCTTGTTGTGTAACGGATACGGGGTCCTCGAGTGGCCTATTCCGGAGTGCAAACCGCCTTGCATCCGGAACAGAAGTGAGGCCAAAGCCCCTATGTAGGTCGTTTTATGAACCATTGGCAGTGCACGTGAAACCCAAATGACATGTTGCGGAACACCCCGATACCTAATCCGCCTGATAACGCGTGATGTCACGGAGCCAATCTTGTCGACGTCACTTTCAACGCGGCTCGACGACCGAGTCGAGAAGCTTCCAGCTACGAGGAGAGAAAAGTGAAGAAGTTTGTACTTTTGCATTACGGATTTGAGAAACCAACCCCTGAAATCATGGGGGCCTGGGGCAAATGGTTCAAAGAAATCGAAGGCTGCACCGAGGACCAGTGTGGTTTCGGTGACGCACGGGAAATCTCAGCCTCCGGAACCAAAGAGCTGCCAATGGGGATGGAGTCCATCACCGGTTACACCATCATCAACGCTGAGAGCCTTGATGCGGCAGAGAAGATCGCGATGGGAAATCCCTACATCGCGAGCATCAGAGTCTATGAGGTCAGGTCGATGTAGAGCGCTTGTGCTGCTACTTGACAGGAGCTGCGAATCGCCGGCGTGAATAAGGCAGTGCCGACTTAGGTAGCTTTTCTTTGCATTAAGGCCAAGGCCATTTCATCCGCTACCCGATTGCTGGTTGATCCCTGTTCATCCGCCTTTTTGAAGATTTTGAGGGCGGTATCGTAGATCCTGCTTATCTTCTCGCAGACGGACTCCTTCGTCAGGCAGTTCATTTCACTCCAGACATTGATGATGCCGCCGGAATTGATGACATAGTCCGGGGCATAGAGAATGCCACGTTGTCGCAGCATCTCGCCGTGCTCTGCTCGTGCCAACTGATTATTGGCTGCGCCCGCCACGATCCCGGATTTCAGGACCGGTATGGTCTCGTCATTCAGAACTGCTCCCAGGGCGCAGGGCGCGTATATATCAGCTTCCTGAGTCACGAGATCGGCAACGCCTACGATAGTGACCGGCAGCGACGCCTTCACCCGCTCGAGCCTGGTGCCATCGACGTCCGCCACGATTAGTTCGGCGCCCGCTGCATGTAGAATCTTGCAGAGATTGAAACCCACACTGCCGACGCCCTGCACCAGTACCCGGATACCGCGGAAATCGGCTCTGCCAAAACGATGCGTCAGAGCGGCCTTCATGCCCAGAAACACACCCTGAGCAGTATAGGGTGATGGATCACCACCGGCCCTGTTCTCGTGCGGCAATCCGTGCACAAAACGGGTCTCCTCAGCCACAAACTGCATGTCTTGTACGGTGACACCGACATCTTCCGCCGTTACATACCGACCACCCAGTCGTTCCACCACGCGACCGAAGGCGCGCATCAGTTCAGCTGTCTTCATGGCGGCGTCCGCAATGATGACTGCTTTGCCGCCTCCCAGGGAGATACCGGCCAGCGCATTCTTATAGCTCATACCGCGGGAAAGCCGCAGTACATCTTCCAGTGCTTCCTCACTGCTGCGGTAGGGCCACAAACGACATCCACCACACGCGCAACCGAGGGCGGTGCTGTGCACGGCAATGATCGTCTGCAAACCAGTGGTGGCATCGCTGGCGAAATGTACCAATTCGTGATCGTCAAAGGATGGTGATTCAAAGACAGACATCTGCATGTTCCTTCGGTTACATAAACATCGTGGCCGGGTGTTCCAACAGTCCCTTCAGAGCTTGAATCATCTGCGCTGCGTCGTAGCCGTCGACCACCCGATGGTCGAAGGAACAAGACAGATTCATCATCAATCGCGGCACGATCTGACCATTTAACACGACCGCTCTCTGTACCATTTTATTGACCCCGATAATGGCGACTTCGGGATGATTGATTACCGGCGTACTCGCCAGGCCGCCCAGCGCGCCAAGGCTGGTGATGGTGATAGTGGAGCCGGTCATTTCATCGGCACTGGAGGTGCTGTTTCTGGCCCCTTCGCTAACCCCGACGAGGCGCTCGGCCAAGCCATCAAGATCCAGCGCTTCTGCATGTTTCACCACCGGTACTTTCAGACCCATGTCGGTCTGTGTCGCAATGCCCAAGTGAACCGCATCGTACTGGGTGACGACCCCGGCTGCGTCATCGAAGTGGGCATTGCACTGGGGGAAATCCTTCAGCACCCTGGTCAGTGCCAGCATCAGGAATGGCAGATAGGTGAGTTTGACCTGCAGTTCCGCTCGCTGCCCGTTCAGATGACGGCGCAGTGAATCCAGTTCGGTGAGATCCAACTCCTCCACATAAGAGAAGTGCGGAATGCTGCGCTTGCTGAGCGCCACTTTCTGTGCGATAGCTCTGCGCAGGCCGATAACCTTGACCTCCCGAGTGCCACTTTGCTTAACGGCGACGGGAGATGAGTCGGCGGCCTGTGGGCCCGTTATATATCCATCCAGGTCGGCATGACTGATGCGACCGTTACGGCCGGTGCCCGTCAACTGAATCAGATCGACGTTGGCCTCTCGTGCCCTGCGACGCACCGACGGCGATGTAAGTGGACGCTGGTCTGCTGTGCACAAGCCGGCTGCGGACTCGGTAACCGTCTCCGTTTCTGTCACAGGCTTTGGCTTGACCGGCGCTGCCACCTGTATGGCCTGGCTGGTGGCGACCTCGTGGTCGCTCAACACCTCTTCGGCTTCAGTCTGCAATTCGATCAACTCTGCGCCGACCACGTCGTCGCTCACCACCTCTTCGGCTTCAGTCTGCAGTTCGATCAACTCTGCGCCGACGGCCACCACATCACCCGGCTCACCGTAAACAGTAACGACTGTGCCACTTACCGGGGAGGTGATCTCCATGGTCGCCTTCTCAGTCATCACGTCCACGATGTGTTGATCTTCGGACACCATGTCGCCGGGCTGTACCAGCCATTCGACTACTTCCGCTTCGACCACGCCCTCGCCGACATCGGGCATTTTCATGACATAATTGCCCATCTAAACCTCCAGAGCGCACCGCATAGCGGCGATGATCCGATCCTGACCGGGAAAGTAATCCCACTCGAAGGCGTGCGGGTAGGGCGTATCCCACCCGGTTACCCGCTGAATCGGTGCTTCCAGGTGCCAGAAGCACTCTTCTTGCACGTCCGCTACCAGCTCGGCACCGTAGCCGCCGGTTCTGGTCGCTTCGTGGACGACCACGCAGCGTCGGGTTTTCTGCACCGACTCGGCCACCGCTTCCAGGTCGAGGGGCAGCAAGGTGCGCAGATCGATCTGTTCGGCGTCGATGTCGGAGCGTTCGATGGCCGCTTCGGCGACGTGAACCATGGTGCCATAGGTCAACACGGTCACTGCCGAACCCGGTCTTACAATGGCTGCTTCACCGATGGGGATGGTGTAGTACACCTCCGGCACTTCACCCTTGGGATGTCCATTCCAGGATTGGGCCGCCTTATCCGGATCTCCGTCGAAGGGACCGTTATAACATCGTTTTGGCTCGAAATAGATAATCGGATCGTCGTCTTCGATAGCGCTGATCAGTAGCCCCTTGGCATCATAGGGATTGGACGGCATGACCACTTTCAAACCACAAACGTGGGTGAAGATTCCCTCCGGGCTCTGGGAATGGGTCTGGCCACCGCGAATGCCACCACCACAGGGGGAACGAATGGTCACCGGGGCATAGAATTCTCCGCTGCTTCGATAGCGCAGTCTGGCCAGTTCGCTTACGATCTGATCGAAGGCAGGATAGATGTAGTCGGCGAACTGGATCTCGGCAACGGGTCGGAGACCATTGACACCCATGCCGATTGCAGCCGCTACGATGCCGGCCTCGGCGATGGGCGTGTCCAGCACCCGGTGCTGACCGTGCTTCTCCTGCAGACCCGCGGTACAGCGAAATACGCCTCCGAAGTAGCCCACATCCTCGCCCAGGCAGAGAACGTTCTGATCACGTTCCATGGTGATATCCAGAGCGGAATTAATCGCTTGAACCATATTCATGCTGGCCATTTCACATCTCCATTTGGTGTCGCTGACGACGCAGATGAGCGGGCATCTCCTTGAACACATCGTCGAACATGGATGATAGCGGCCAGTGTGGTCCGTCCTGCAGCGATCCATAGCTTTCGGCTTCCCCCCAGGCTTCGGTAAGCTCTTCAGTCAAGGTATATTCCAGTTCCTCTTGCTTCTCGTCGCTCCACTGCTGTCTCTGGATCAGATGTGTTTTCAATCGTGCGACTGGATCGCCCAAAGGCCAGGAGTGCCATTCATCTTTGGGTCGGTAGGCATCCGGATCATCGCTGGTCGAGTGACCTTCAGCGCGATAGGTAAAGAGTTCAATAAAAGTCGGCCCGCCACCCAATCGGGCCCTTTCAGCGGCCCACCGGGTAACTGCGTATACCGCCAGCAGATCATTGCCATCTACCCGAATGCTCGGCAGGTTGAACCCCAGGCCGCGGACGGCAAAGGTGGTTCCGCCGCACGCCACTGTTTGTGGTGTCGAGATGGCCCACTGGTTGTTGACCAGGTTGAGCAATACCGGTGCTTGGTACGCGCTTGCGAACAGCAGCGCATGGTAGACATCGGCCTCGGCACTGCTGCCCTCGCCTACCCATGCACTGGCGATGTGATCCTCTCCCTTGTAGGCGGAAGCCATAGCCCATCCAACCGCCTGGGAGAACTGGGTGGCAAGGTTGCCGGACACGGAGAAGAAATTGCCCTCCTTCCAACTGTACAGGCTGGGCAACTGCCGGCCCTTCTGGTTATCCCTGGAATTGGAGATACAGTTACACATCATATCCACGAGCTCCCGCCCGCGGGCCAGCAGCAACCCCTGCTGACGGTAGGTGGGAAACAGCATGTCGCCACTGCGCAACGCCATCGCCTGGGCCACGGCAATGGCTTCTTCGCCGGTGCACTTAACATAGAACGACAGCTTGCCCTGGCGCTGCATGCGGAACAGGCGATCGTCATACAGCCGGGTCAGGGTCATGATGCGCAATCCTTCCAGCAGTTCCGATACCGGTAGCTGTGGATCCCAGGCGCCCTTGGCGTTCTGATCATCATCCAATACGCGGACCATGCTGAAGGCCAATTGTCTGATTGTGTCGGCGTCGGCCATACAATCCGGCTTGGCGACGTCCTCCGGTGACGGCAGGTGCAGGAAGGAGTAATCGGGGTTTTCACGGGGCCGAAACGGAGCTTCCGGTATCCTCAGCTTGCTGTGGTATCGAGCACTCATTGCATCAGCTCCAGGAGAAAATCAGGGATTGGACATTACGATTACTATAGCGCTTGTGGGCGCTATTTATTATGTGTATGAGCTAGCAAAAATGCGGTTCGTGGTATAATTAATACTCATTTTGGGAAAAGAGTTGACTTGTTATGCTCCTGAAACTGGATGCCTATGATCGTCACATTCTGAGGATTATTCAGACCGATGCCAGCCTGAATATGACCGAAATCGCCAACCTGGTGGGCTTGACCCAACCGCCCTGCTGGCGGCGCATCAAACGTCTCGAAGACCTGGGACTGATCGAATCCAGGGTGGCGTTACTGGATCAAAAAAGGCTCGGATTAAATGTGACCGTATTCGCCCGTGTGAAACTTGCCGCGCACAACAGGCACCTGCTGCCGGAATTCGAGCAGGAGATCAATGTGTTTCCTGAAGTCCTGGAGTGTTACACCATGATGGGTGAATACGACTTCCTCCTCAAAATAGTCACTCGGGATATCGCCTCCTATGAGACTTTCATCCGCCAGCATCTGTCCCAGATGACTGCATTTCACGATGTGAGTTCCAATGTTGCCCTAACGAAAATCAAGTATACGACCGCCCTGCCCCTCGATCTGGTCGAATAGACTCAGTAGTACCCCTCGCTTCACCAACAATTCTGCTGGGCTTCAAGCGGCCTGCACGTGCGTGCATCGACCAGTGCAGCTTTAGGTTCGTACGAACCTAACGTTTAAGGTGCGGAAAACGGAGTCGTTAGCCAACGATTCTGCTGGATCTCATTTCGATCGAACACGGACAGTGCAAAAACTGACGAGTTATACACTGGGCTCGAGATAACAGTTGAAAATAGCTGCGTTTAACTTCGCCACTTCTTCTTCCCTGCCCCAGTCGCGCAGATATATCCTTTTAAATCAAATGGTTAGCAATTTGTTCATTCTGGCATACTAAGTGCTTATCCAATTGCTGTCACCCCAAACTTGGAATCATGAGGTAGATACCAGATGCCAATTAAGTACCGTGTCGACCGAGAAAAACAACTCTTATCCGCGATCCTGACCGGCAATGTATCATCCCTGGAAATGTTGAGTTATCTCAGACAAGTTCATTCTGAACCGGACTCCGAATATTTCGATCGATTACTTACCTTGGAAGACATTGAGGAGTTTATGTCCGGCCAGCAAATCGGCAATGTCGCAATATACGAGAACAGGCTCTTCGACCACACGGAGAATCGAATCGCCCTGGTAGCATCGTCAGATATCGAATACGGCTTATCGCGTCAATATCAGGTTTACCGCGACTATCCTCCAGACAAACTCAAGGTCTTCAGACACAGGAGAGAAGCCACGGAATGGCTGGGGCAGGAGGAGTACGCTGAGGAGCAGATTGCTGAGCCGGGGCCCTGGACCTACGTAGCGCAGTAAACTGTGTTCTTCTCATTCTTCAAAACATCGATGGAAACAGTCCTCTAGGGACTGGGGCGTGATTTCAGCAAGCGGTTCGATTTCCGCAAGAATGCGGATGTTTCCATACCGTTCAATTGCGTCGCGATTTCCCTGGTTCTTCGGTCCGTTCACCACCACGCCCAACACTGTGACATCGTTTCTCCAATATCCAGCCATTTCTGATCGACCGGTTCTTTCATCTATGCACAATCCTGCTAACGAGTTCGTTCGGTGGCGACCAGTTGGACTGCCATCTTGCCTTGATCGAGTGGCACAGGTGCTGTCGAAAAGGTCTCCATTCTACGGAGACCCGCTGGTCAGTCAAGCCACAGCCGTGTGCGGCGATGCGGTCACGTTGCCGAACAAGGAAAGATGGAATGACATCGTATGGCCTGGGATTGGCAGGTATAGCCTTGACAGCGTCCGTTTCATGTTACTATGGCGCAATCAGCACGGAAATTGGACTCTCATTGATGAAGAGATATGTCGGTTGGGCAATTGGCGGACTCCTGCTTTTGACGCTTGTCTACGTCCGCAGCAACACGAATCTGATCAGCCTCGCTGCAGACCAGGACGACTTCGGAATCTGGTCCATCGTGCCGGCGGCTCTGACACTGGTCCTCTGCTTCTGGACCAAGGAGGTCATCTCGGCACTCTTTGTCGGTATTGCTGCCGGCGGTCTGGTCAGCGGCGACTTCAACGTTATTTCCGCCTATCTGCTGCCGGCAGTAGGCACTGAATCCTATGCGCAGATTCTGCTGGTTTATCTGTGGTGCCTGGGAGGGTTGATTGGACTTTGGACCCGTACCGGCGGAGCCCGTTACTTTGCCCGTTGGGCCGGGGACCGCCTCGTCAAAGGTCGCCGGACCGCCAAATTGTTCGGTTGCGTAATAGGCACAGTCTTTCACCAGGGTGGCACCGTTAGCACGATACTGGCCGGGAGTACCGTGAAACCCGTCAGTGATGAAGCGAAGGTGTCTCATGAGGAACTCTCCTACATTATCGACAGCACCGCTTCACCCATTGCCACGGTCATCCCATTCAACGTCTGGCCGGTTTATGTAGCAGGATTGGTGGTAGGGACGATTCCTCTCTTCACCACAGAAGCGGACGCAATCACCTTCTTCTACAAAACGATTCTCTTCAACTTCTACGGCATCTTTGCCGTCCTCTTCACCTATACCTTCGCCCTTGAGATCAATCCCTTCGTGTTCGGCAAGTTAAGACGTGCGATGGATCGGGTAAAAGACAGCGGCGAGTTGGACGCACCCTATGCGAATACCATGTCCAGCCCGGAACTGGATGAACTGAAGGTTCCCGATGGCTATCACACCAGCAACCTGGACTTCGCCATTCCCATACTCACCCTGATCGGTGTTGCCGTAGGTGGACTGATCTTTCTCGGCCGGGTGCCCATCAACGAGGCTTTCGTTCTCGCCGTATTATCAGCCATGCTGATGGCGCTGATGAAGGGAATGGGGCTAAAGGATGTCATGGAGGGATTCGTCGATGGCGTTAAAGGGGTTACCCTGGGAGCGATCATCCTGGCGCTGGCCGTCACGTTAGGGAAGGTGTCAGGATCCCTCGGGACGGCGGACTTTCTGATCCGGACTACCAGCGACATCATCGTACCAAGCCTGCTACCGGCTATCTTCATGCTGATCTGTATGCTGATCGCATTTGCAGTGGGTTCCTCCTGGGGCACCTACGCCGTGGTATTCCCCATCGCCATGCCGCTGGCCTATGCCGTGAATCCCGATCCCTTCTATATAACCCTTTGCTTCGGCGCAGTTCTGGGAGGTGCTGTCTACGGCGACCAGTGCTCACCGATCAGCGACACGACTATCCTGTCGAGTCTTGCCACCGGATCAGATCACATGGCCCACGTGACCACGCAGATGCCCATCGCGACGGTCGCTGCGGGGATCGCGGCGGTCCTTTATACCATCGTCGCCTTTTTCGTAGTCTGAGCCTACCCTGATAGGATCATCTCAATCGCGGCATTGTAGAAGCGTTAGAAGACTGTCTGTACCCCATGAGAGCTAACCCGGATTGTAACCACAAGGGCCCACCACATCGAAGAATCGCAGGACTGAATGATCTGACGAGTTAATCACGCTGTGGGGATCCAGCGATGGCACCAGAACCACTTGCCCTGCTTGAATCGGAGTTTCTTGCTCGTCTTTACCCACAAACAGGCCTTCTCCCGACACGATATAGTGTACGTGCTGCTGCCGGTGCCAGTGTAGACCCGTGCAGCCTTTGGGCTCCAAGCTGAACATGCGTACGTGAAATCCCGGCAGCATTTCGTGCTCGATAAAAGCGGACTGTGTCGTCACTCCCTTCATGCCGGGAATATCTACCTCTTCCGGGGATATCTCATCGAGACTTCTCAATAGCATGTCATCCTCCGCACCAGAAAACGATTGTATTTCTACTCTGTGTCCTAGATCGTTAGGAAAGTTTTCGCTGGCTTAAACCGGAAAGATCTGACCGGCTTCCCAGATCTGGTTTGCTTCTTGGGATCGATGGCATTATGCTTTCGATCAGACAGATATCAGGAGCAAGCTGGGATGATTTTGCGAAACCTTATCCTCGTAGTTGGTCTGTTCTACTGTGAGTCCCTTGTTGCTGACTGCTTTCGTGATGGACGGAAGGCAATAGAGTATCGCGATTTTGACGCAGCAATAGAGCACTTCACTGCCTGCATAGACCAGAGACATCTACCAGAAGGGAAGAGAGTTTCCTCGTTTATCTATCGTGGCATTAGCTACCACGAACAGGGTCGGGATACTCTGGCCATCCAGGATTACACCAGTGCCATCAAGCTGAACAGGGACTACGCCGTTGCCTACAACAACCGTGGCATCGCCTATAAGAGCCAAGGAAAACTCGATCTAGCCATCCAGGATTACACCAAGGCTATTAGATTGGATCCAAGTTCCGCCAAGGCCTACAACAACCGTGGCAATTACTACCAGGAGTCCGGAGAGGAGGATTTGGCGATCCAGGATTACAGCAGGGCAATCAAGCGTGATAAGAAGTATGTTGATGCATACATGAATCGTGGTTGGATCTACCTCAGCCAAGGGAGGAATGATCTCGCCATCCAGGATTACAACAGGGTTATCGATCTGGATCCACAGTATGCCGCTGCCCATTTCCACCGCGGCATGGGCTACGAAGGCAAGGGTCAGATTGAAACAGCCAGGCGTGACTATGGACGGGCTGGCGAGCTCGATCCGACTGATGATCGGTTCAGGGAAGCGCTGGCAAGAGTGACGTCCACGACGGGACAACCCGCTCCTACGACGAGACAGTCCAGTGCTACGGCGAGACAAGACGGGCCCACGGCGAGGCAGACCACACCCACCGCGAGACAATCCACACCCACCGCGAGACAATCCACACCCACCGCGAGACAATCCACACCCACGACACAACGGCCTCGTCGGAGCGTTGCCGCCAGAGACACCATCCCACCACAGATCAACGTACAGCGCGACGAAAGCGTGATTTCCAGATCCAGGCATACGGTAATTGGACAGGCAACGGACGCATCCGGCGTAGGGATCGTTGAGGTCAATGGCAAAGAGGCCCAACTGGACGAACATGGCAATTTCTCGGCCAGTATCATATTGAAACCTGGCAGCAATAACGTGGAGATTGTTGCTTACGACATCTACGACAATCAGGCTAGCAAGGTCATCAGTATCCGGCGAGAGGTGGGACGAGTAGCTGCCGCACAACCTGTTATCAAAGCCGTCAGGACCGGTGACTACCATGCCTTATTATTGGCAGTTGAAGATTACCAGCATCCAGATATGCATGACTTGTCGCACCCTATCAAGGATGCCAGCATGGTTAGTAGTGTCCTGCAAGAGCAGTATACGTTTGAGCGCGAGAACATCACCCTGCTGAAGAACCCGGATCAGCGTCAGATCGTCGGCGCACTGAACAGACTCAGCAAACAGGTAAGTGAATCGGACAGCGTACTGATTTTCTATGCCGGGCACGGCGACTGGGACGAGCAGTTCGGACAAGGGTACTGGTTACCCAGCGATGCGGATCCCGATAGCAAAGTAGCGTGGATCTACAACAGTACCGTTCGGGACTACATCAATGGAATCAAGAGCAAAAACACCCTGTTGGTTTCGGATGCTTGCTTCATTGGTGGTGCTTTTGACGTGACAAGCCTTACCAAGGAGGCCACCACCCAGGAACTCTATGACGTACCGACCCGAAAGGCTATGACGAGTGGTACGTTAAGTGGCGTGCCTGATACTCCCTCGTCGTCATCTGCCGCGCCGAGAAGTATATTCACGGAATATCTGGTGAAACGTCTGGAGACCAACCCGGACAAATACCTATCATCCGAGACGTTGTTCGCTCGTCTGAGCAACGCTGTAACGACCAACAGCTCCATGGACCAGACGCCTCAGATCGGGAGGATTCGCGAAGCTGGAGATGAAGGCGGCGACTTCATCTTTGTCAGACGATAGGCAATCTGAATGCAACTGGGTGTACTGTCCCACAATTACTTGGCCTTATTCGCTGGCCTATTTTGTCCCTGAACTTCGACTGGGCGTCCCCGTTCCTCGTCCTTATGGGTGCCCAACCCACGGCGTCCTCGCGCCTTGCCAGGTACAAAATATGCCGACCGAATAACGACCACTTAATTGCGGGACAGTACACTAGGTCAGATAAAATCCACCAACGATAGGTTTTCAGCCCGGTAGTCAGCGTGTTGCAGATCTTCGTTGGCAAACAGGGCAGCCACCTGTTCAATGCGTTGTCGATCAAATAGATGCCAGTAATTTTCCGGCGCTTTCTCGAATATGAGGCTGGCGTCGCCCTTGTCCCTGGCGAGTTGGACCTTTATCGCGATGAGTCCTTTGAGTTCTTCTAATGCTGCCTCGTAGGTGTCTGCAGCACCAATCAGGTCCATGTCCAGGGCATGGGCGATCCACTTATAGTCCTCTCTATAGCCAAGGATACTGATTCTGATCATGATATCTCCTCCTTTCGGCTGACTATCATTACCACAATGCAAGCAAGGCTCTTCCGATTATACACAGTCTATCTTTCGTGGTGCACTATGCATTTGCACAGCAGGACTGCCACCAATCAGCGATGCGATAATCGGCACTTCAAGACTATCTTACTCGTCTAAAGTGCGTGATCTGTGCTCACCATGCAAGGGTCGTTGGCGCAGACGTGTGGCGTCACAACGCAAGTTCCAAGGGCAAGGAACCGGGAAGCGACCATGCCGGTCGTGACGATAGGGAGTGGCTACGTATTTGTGCCGAGGGCTGCAGAGGATGCTATCGCGCAATGGGCGACGTCTACGTCTCCACGGAAGCCCGTAGCAAGTCGTTCAATTCAGCAATGATGCCGGTATCGCTTCTTCGGCATATCCGCGTTTGATCACGGCTACTGACCCATTCTTGTTGATCATCAGCATGTGAGGAATCCCCGACACCCCGAAACGCCTGCTTAACCTGCCCTTTCGGTCATTGGTGAGTGTCATCTTGTAATCCTTCAACTTGCGCACCGCACGTAGGTAAGTGGCGCGTCCCTCGATGTTGATCGCCACGATTTCCAGTCGGTCTTTGCTGACTCTCTGGCGAATGGTCTCCAGTACCGGCAGCTCCTTGCGACACGGGCCGCACCAGGTCGCCCAGAAAGTGACCACCACCACTTTTCCGTGCATGTCCTTGAGTTCGATCTTGTTACGTTGCCGGTCGATGCCCAGCAAGGAGGGCGGGATGTCACCCACCTTAACGTCGGCATACGCGAATGTGGTCAGAAGCAGACCTGCAAGAATCCCTAAGTATGGGCGCGTCATGAGTACTCACCTCGCTTTTTGGTCGACAGTCTTTCTGGCAGCAAACGCTTCCTGTTCCAACAGTCGAGCCCCGCGCATGATGTTGCCGAAGGAGTAGTTGCCTTCGTGACAGGCGTATTCGTAGACCGGGTCATCGCTCGCTCGCCAGATGTACTCACCGGTCCAGGGCGCCTTCCACACAGTGGGGTCCGTCACCGTAAAGCGGTAGAGCAGATTGCCATCTTTGAGCCGGCTGAATCGCTCCACCACCTGAGAGTTTACCGAGCCGGCACGTCCGGAAGAATTTGGATGAAAGTTGGTGGTATCGACGACCAGGGTATCGCCCTCCCACCAGCCGATGGAGTCACCCAACCACTTCGTCATCTCGGCCGGCAAATGCTCGGAATTCATGCGTACGATGCGTGCATCATGCACCATCTCGATCAGGATCATTACGTGATCCTCGGTCTGCACGATGCGTTTGAAATTGTTGTAAAGGCTGGGGAACGTTGGTGCAGCGCCGGTGAAGCCAAGGAGGCAACGCTCGGAGGTGCCGCGCTGCTCCATGTTGTCATAGGGGCCGGGGCCATCCTGGTCGATCCACCAGGCCGTTCCGTCGTTGCCACGGCGAAATCCTGCGAATCGCTTCGCTCTGCGCTCTTGCGCCGCTGCCGTCAACGGCGGCATCTGTCCATTCTTTGGATCGACGATGATGGAGGTCCGGAACTTGCCATCGACACTAAAGGCGTCAGTGCCACGATCGATCCAGAATGTATTGTAGCCACCTACGTTGCCGGCCGCGCCTCGTGAGCCGTCCCCACCTTCAGGTGGCGCCTCCCGATCCGGATTGCTGTCGAGCGATCGCCTCTCGGTAATCTGTTGCTCCGCCTTGGCGATCTCGTTTGCCTCCTCCCGGGTGAGATAGAGTTTATCGCCGAAAGCAGCAGGTCTCACCAGCGGCGTCAGTGTGGCCGCATCGTAAATACCGGACAAATCCGGCCTACCGGCGGCGGTCTTGCCGGTCTCGCCTTTGGCGATCACGGCTGCCGGCAAGAAGAGCACGATGCCGGCAGTGAGAAGCGTGGTGAGGGCTATGTTGGGTGGGTGCATGACGTTTCCTCCATCTGGCGTTCGAGCTTCTTTATGGCTACTTGGGAGTGCTACGACTGGGGCTGATCATATCAGAGAAGTTGGGCCGCTTCACGCCAGGCGTAGTCCGGTGCTCGGTCATCTGTGTTCTGCTACAGCGTCGCGTACAGGTAGTTCAGGAACGATGCGGTAGTGGGGGTCCGCTCGAAGTTTCTGGCGCTGCGACAGCAACTCGCGCCATGTAGACAGAAGACCATGGGTAACAGGCGGAAGATCGTGTTCGATCGCCTTGCGCAGCTTTGGGAGATTGTAAAACGGGACCCCCGGAAACATGTGGTGCTCCAGGTGGTACTGCATGTTCCAGTAATAGAACGCAGGCAACCAGGAGCAAGTGAACGTTCTAGTATTAAGCCGAAAGTCGGGGACGTTTGAGCTGAGGCCAAAGTGCTGCGTGACACCGCAAAGAAACCCCAGCCAACCGCAGTAAAGGGTCCCAAATGTGAACACGACAATCAGAAATCCATGACCCGTGTCGATGAAGCACAGCGCCAACAGGGAGTGGCCGATCAGAAGCGTTCGCGCCCAATTGCGATGCTTGCGTCTCAAGCCGGGATTCGATTTCGGAAGGACATGATTGTACCACTCACCCTTAATGTGTCCGTTGGCGTGGCGCCATACAAGCTTAAGCCTTTGCCAGGTGGCCAGCGGATTCCAGGCTAGAAGGCCCAACCAGAATGACCACTGTTTGAGGCTGAATTTGATCGGTAACTGCACTTCGCCGTCGTATGCTTCGTGACAGGTAGCCTGGTGATGCTTGACGTGACTGGCACGATACCAGAGGTAGTCCGACCAACTGATGAAGGCGTAGAGCTTCTCGAAGAATGCGTTCAGGGCCTTAGCCTTGAATACCGTGCGGTGCTGCAACTCATGCACTGCAATCAACCCCATAAAGGGGCCCATCGTTCCATGTATGAACAGGGCAACCAGCAAGAACGGTACGGACCAATACCAGGTCCCCTCGTCGATATTTAGGAATGCCAGATACGCCAACGCCGCCGTAATGAAAAAGAAGCCAAGATGGCAGATCGTCTGCACCCAGCCACGTAGGTCGTTGCGTTGCATCAGTTGCGCCAGAAGCTCTTTGTCGATAGGACTCCGATACCAGGAAATATCTATATCTCTTGAAAACGTCGCTATCGTTTGCGTGGCTTCCGTCATCTCAGTCAGGGCTTGGATTTGTTGTACGTTCCGGCAATGCATGTTTAGTTTACTACTCAGAGGCGTGTCCAGGCGACCATTGTCTGGCAGTGCACTCTTACTGCGCGCCGGAAACGACGCTTGGGACTATTACAAAGGGCCTCTCCAGCCCATTCTCTGCGATCGCCCGTGGGCGGTCGTTCTCAAAGGGACCACCTTTGAGTGCAATTACCGCTCGATAGTCGGCGAGTGCTTCTGCGCGTTTTCCCAGTACATCGTAGGCCTGCGCGCTCGTGAGAAGTGACCAGGCGCCGCCCCAGCTCGGCAATGCTGGGCCGCTCTCGGGTACGCGAGCCAGAGCCTTCAGGGCCTGTTCGGGCTCGCCCATCCGAATGAGAGCACGCGCCTGCCAGATGCGGGCCATATTGCCGCGCCCCTCGAAGAGACGGTTAGCCTTAGGGCGGTTTGCCAGCAGGTTGGCTTCGTACGCAGCTTCCTTGTAACGGCCGGACTCGAAGTAGAGCTCAACGAGCTCAAAGTGAATGATCCGATTGTCGGGAAAGCGCTGATGCAGGTCAATCACTAACGATTCCGCTGTCGCATAGTCGACGGGCGGGTGGTAGGTGTTGATGTTGGCGAGTATAAAACGCGCATTCCAGCGCTGAATCGAATCGCTCTGGGCGAGTTCCTGCAGGTACTGACGCCCGATCGATGCGTCACCCTTCGGCACGAACCACAGCCAGCTCAATAGCTTGAAGAGCGTCGAAGCGAAGTCGGAATAGTAGTTATATAGACCAAGGGGATACTTGACCTCGATGAGGCTCGAATCCAACTCGAGGGCGCGTTCAAGATGCTCACGCCCGTCCTCGCCGATGGCGCCCGCTCTCAGGTAGCGACCGCGATAGCCGTAGATTCGCGCCAGGTCGATCATTGCGACGCCCATGTAGTAGTAGGTCCGGGCATCGGCTTCCTGCACCTCGAGGCGTGCGCGGCTCAACCGAATGGCTTCGTCGCAGAGCCTGATGATCTCATCGTCGTAACGCGTGTCGGCCTCGTCGAAGATATGACGCCAGTAAAGTGTGGCGACCTGGTGGACGGGCCCGGCGGGGTCTTCACGTGCGATCTCGCGCACCCTTGTGAAGACTACATCGGCAGCGTCGTGGTCACCTCTGAGGTTGAGTTCCTGTCCACGCTCGATGAGGGCGTCGAGTTCCGCTTGGCTGTCGGCCCGTGCTGGTCCGATGCCTTGCAGCACGAGCAGTAGAGCGAAGATTGTGTGTTGGCAGGAAAGCCTGGCAACGTTGTGTATGGGGATCACGTGACTCCGGTGGCGGTGGACGACACGCCTTCGTCTGGGTGCTTAGGCACGTTGGGTCCCATTCTCCAGACGAATGCCACCGCGCACAAGCCCTACGGAGTGATCGATACAGCACTACGCAGAGTGACAGTGACCAAGTGCAGGTGCTATGGTCACCGGCTTGTCAGGGCGCCTCTAATCCGCGGGAAGGGCCAGCTCCATCTGATCACAGCGACTTAATTCGACCTCTTTCCGGTTCATGGCGCGGACAATAAACCGGATGCGAGGAGGCCATCATGGCAGAAACAGAGACAAAACGTCTTATCACAGACC
>JASMJM010000156.1 GCA_030749725.1 Pseudomonadales bacterium
AGGTGGAGCAGTCCGTTGATCGGTTTGCAGCCGCAGGCCTGATCACCGGTAATGTTTGCCTGCAGCGATTCGATCTGCTTACAGGTCGCCTGGTCTTTGGCCATGGCCGTGTCGTAAGCTTCATGGTGACTCAAATCTGAACTGATGACGATTAGTGTTTCCTCTCCTCCCCACAGAGTCTCCAACACTCTAGCCACGTCGGCAGGCTCTGCCTGTCCCACCACCAGGGGAACCAAAGTGAATTCCCGCAATGCCCGTTGCAGAAACGGCAGATGTACTTCCAGGCTGTGTTCCGGAACGTGGGCCTCATCCAAGAATCCTGTATTGGGCAGTGTTACCAGCTTCTGGATACTCGCCTTATCCATGGCAACGTCGCCGAGGGGTGTGCGGTAGAAATCCGAAGTGCTGAGTGCGATCCCGTTGAAGCCCACTCTGTGTGAAGGGCCCAACAAAATGACCCGGGAGATCCTGTCGGCAGCGTTCTTGACCCGAGCGTATATGCTGGCAGCAATGGCACCTGAATAGATATAACCGGCGTGGGGCGCGATGATTGCCTTGGGACAGGATTCGCTGGTTTCCGCCTCAGCCAGCATGCCATCCACGCTGCCGGCTAGCTCATCGGCATTGCCCGGGTAAAACTGACCGGCAACGGCTGCAGCTCGAATCTGACTCATCTCTTCACCTCAGCGCGTCGGTCCAGAAAATAGATGGACAATATAGCCACCTTCGCTTTGCTATTTCAATGAATAATTCTTAACCTGAGTTGCCGTTGTGGTGAGGCCCGTTCAATGACCCTGCAAACTGTAGTTCCAACTCGGTATTGGCATCGAATCGACACTGGACAGATCCAGTGTGACGTCTGTCCCCGAGCCTGCAAATTGCGGGATGGACAGCAGGGGCTCTGTTTTGTCAGGGCCTGCCAGGATGACAAGATCGTGTTGACGACCTACGGCCGCTCCAGCGGCTTTTGTGTCGATCCAATCGAGAAAAAACCACTCAACCACTTTCTGCCCGGTACACCGATCCTCTCTTTTGGCACTGCCGGATGCAATCTCGCCTGCAAATTCTGCCAGAACTGGGATATGAGCAAGTCCAGGCAAATGGATACTTTGGCTGACCAGGCGTCGCCAGAGGCACTGGCGCAGGCTTGTGTTCAGCTAGGCTGCCGCAGTATCGCCTATACCTATAATGACCCGGTGATCTTCTTCGAATATGCCATCGATGTGGCCCAGGCCTGCGCTGAAAAAGGAGTCAAATCCGTGGCTGTGACAGCAGGCTACATCTGTCCGGAACCGCGCCGTGAGTTCTTTCAGCACATGGACGCGGCCAACGTCGATCTGAAAGGATTCACTGACGACTTTTACTACCGCGTCTGTGGCGCCCATCTGAATGACGTGCTGGATACGCTTCTATATCTGAAACATGAGACCGATGTGTGGTTCGAGATTACCACGCTGATTATTCCCGGAGAGAACGACTCCGATCAGGAGTTGGATCGCATGACCCGCTGGGTCGTGGACAACCTGGGCAATGACGTTCCCTGCCACTTTACCGCCTTCCATCCTGATTGGAAGATGCTGGACAAGAGCGCGACGCCTGCAGCAACGCTCACGCGGGCCCGATCCATCGCCATGAAGAATGGTGTGCACCATGCCTATACCGGCAATGTACACGATGGCGACGGGGGCTCTACCTACTGTGCAGCCTGCACCGGTTTACTGATCCAACGAGATTGGTACCAGATGGGCAGCTGGCACCTGGATGAGAAGGGTTGTTGTGGTCACTGCGGGGAACCGGTTGCAGGGGTATTCGAAGCATTACCGGGTGACTGGGGAGCCAAGCGCCAGCCGGTCAGGTTTAAGTAGACGCTACAAGATGCAGATTCTTGTCGGACTCGGGGGCGAAGAGGAAGAGAACCGGTGACGCCGCTCAGCCTGCGGTGGGACACGTCCCCATCGCGCCAAGCCACTCTTCTCAAGGATCGGAGCCGAACACCTGCATCTCCTTATCAAAGCAGGCTGGGCACAGACCGTGGCTGAACTGGTGAAAACCCATGCGCTTGGCAGCGAACTTCTCGATGCTGTGCCACTGCTGCTCATCGCCGCGGATGTTCTTGCAGCATGAACAGATGGTGACGAGACCACTCAACATGCGGGTCATGGCATCTTCGAGTTGCCGTTGAGATTCCTTCAGTTCCGTTATCTCGATACTGGTTACCATGATCTGCCGAACTTCCTGGTCAGTGAAGATCGGGACGAATGTGTGTCGAGCCCATTTGCAGTTCCCGTCGGCGAAGTCGATCCTGGTTTCCGTGCAGAGTTGAAACCGTGCCCGGACACACCGTCTGTAATTCCGAGCCGACCTCTTCAGGGCTTGAACCAGAACTTCCGACAGCCCCTCGTATTCCTCGAGATTGCGGCCGATCCACCAGTCACTCGTTACACGATAGTAGTCCCGGGCATGCCGGTTGACCGCTCCTCCAACAAACCGGTCACCAGGCTCAACGCGGACGATCGACACTGGTGCACCAATGGCTTCGATATCGACCTGTGTACTCAGCTGGTTACTTTTCATTGTCTAATTCCAGACCATGGCACATCTGAATCTTCCGTGTCCGTTGGGCCACGATAGCTTTAGTCGGTGACGAGGGCAGAACTTGCGTTGCCTAGTCTATCGGCCAAGTAGAATGGATCTGTAGGATATCTCTGCAATTGTCGTGAGAGGTCTGCGGGTCAATGACATCCTGGATGGCCGCCAGGTCACTGGCAGCAGTCCCGGATACTTCCCACTGGCAGCAGACCCCGATACAATGAATGCCAACAATCTATCGATGGCAGAGGAGAATTATCATGATGAATGTCACCATGATCGGCGGCGGGATGACCAAGTTCGGCAAACACAATGATCGAAATCTGAAGTCCCTGGTGGAAGAGGCGGTAACGATCGCTCTGAAGGACGCCGGGATCGAAAAGGAGCAACTGCAGTCGGCTTATGTGGGTAATGCATCCCAGGGAGTTCTGCAGGGCCAGGAGAGCATCCGAGGTCAGGTGGTGCTGCACAACATGGGCATCGGCGGCATGCCCATCATCAATGTCGAGAACGCCTGCGCCTCTTCGGCAACCGCTCTGAACGGCGCCATGGCCATGGTTGCCCTGGGAGAGATCGATGTAGCGCTGGTGTTGGGAATGGAGAAGATGTACTTCGATGATCGGTCCAAGGTGTTGCCTGCCTTTACCGGTTGCATGGATGTAGAGGGCCTGCAGCGCTCCATGGAGCGCTTTGAAAAGGCGGAAGCAAGCGCGCAAGCGGCCAGAACCGACAAGGTGGAGAAGAAGGAGAAATCCGGCCAACGCACCGTGTTCATGGATGTCTATGCAATGTCCGCGCGTGCCCACATGGAAGCCTATGGCACAACCCAGCGCCAGTTGGCAGCGATTGCCGCCAAGAACCACTTCCACTCATCCATGAATCCCCTCGCCCAGTATCAGCAGGACTACTCCATCGAAGAAGTGCTGGCGTCTCCCGATGTGGCTTATCCACTGACTCGCCTGATGTGTTCGCCGATCGGTGATGGCGTTGCGGCGGCGATCATCTGTTCCAAGGATTTCGCCCATAAAGTCGGTGCCAAGAACAGAACGGAGATTGCCTCCTGCGTATTGAGCAGTGCGCAGATCTCCCCCGATCCTAAAGAGAGCAACCTGACTAAGCTGGCCAAGAAAGCGTTTGAAAAAGCGGGAATCGGACCGGAGGATGTCGATCTGGCCGAGGTGCACGATGCCACGGCGATGGGAGAGATCAGTTGCACCGAGGGCCTGATGATCTGCCCGGTCGGCGAGGGTGGACGCTATGGTGAAGCGGGCCATACTAAATTGGGCGGCAAGCTGCCGGTCAACGTTTCGGGGGGCCTGGAGTGTCAAGGCCATCCCATCGGTGCTACAGGCATTCGCCAGGTCGTGGAACTATACTGGCATCTAACCGATCGGGCCGGTAAACGGCAGGTCGAGGGCGCCAAAGTGGGATTGGCCCAGAACGCTGGTGGCAGCACCAGCTCCGGGGAGGGCGCACTCTCAGTTACCATCATGAAACGTTAGGGAGGCTTGTCGAACAGCTTCGACAGACTGCCGCGGGCAGATTGTCCCATCTGCCCGTGCCACTGTTCCAGTCCCGGATTGGCGGTACGGCCGATGTCCGGATTCCGTGCGAACTGGTTCAACTATTCTGTTCAGATGAGCACTTGACTGTTTGGGTGGCCTCGGTACCTGTGTGGATGACCAGGGAACTGTCCGGTTGACTTCGCGTGTTCAGATGAGAATGCATCGGGACGTCCCGAGTAAGCACGTCAATGCGAGCCCGAACTAAGAACTACAAAGTGTTATATATTAATTGGATACAGCCATCTTTTAATGTAAATTAGATGTTTGCATCGGCAAGGCTAAATAGCTGATCAATAAAGTGACGGGTGGTCTTGCCTAGGCTCTGACGGTCGATTAACGTACTGGCAGGCGTGCTCAAGACATACGGTAAAGCCACGTTGTTATCCGTGAGCGGCTGCGTCACCGAATCGGTCAAGTGCATGGGGTGGCGGCATGACTCACTCTCTCCCTGACAGGGTCTCGCAGAGTACGCCTACAGGGCACAGGGAATAAAGGAACTATGAGCCTCACAACAGCGGCCAACAGCACCAGCCCCCAGTCGGAAAGTGATCATCCGGTTAAGATCGTCACCGATGCCTCATTTCTACTACAGGGCGAATACAGCCAGGTTGGCTTCGATCTGGTGATCACTAACGCGTCTGGCGATACGTTTGTTGTGGAGGATTATTTTTCTCAGCAGCCGCCGCCCAATCTAATGCTGGCAAACGGGGCGGGTCTCTCACCAGAGATGGTGAAACAACTGCTGCACCAGCCGTTTGGCGATCTGATGATTGCCGGTCCGGCAACAGAAACCAGTGCTGATATCGAGATCGGTACGGTACGGTTTATCTTGGGTCGGGTTACTGCGACCAACACGGATGGCGAAGAACGGGTCCTGCGTCGTGGTGATTCCCTCTACAAAGGGGATGAGGTCAGAACGGACGGCAGGGGCTTCGTCCGAGCGCAGATGCTGGATGGAACCAGATTCAATCTGGGAAAAAACGCACGCGCAACCCTCGATGACTTTGAGTTCAACGAAGCGGAGCAGGTGGGCCTTTTTGAAGCGACGGTATTTGTCGGCGGCTTCCATTATCGCAGTGGCCTCATAGGCACACTGAACCCCACTGCCAGACATTCCACCATTAAGACCCCGTCCGCGATCATTGGCATAAGAGGTAGTGAATTGAGTGGTAACGTCGCAGCAGATGGCGAGACTACCATCAGGCATGACGCCGGCATTCTGGATATAAGCGACATCAATGGTGACAACACCGTAACCCTGCTTGAACCGGGCAATATCTCGGTAATTCTGTTCAATGGCACGCCGGACTTCAGTACGGCTCCCAGCCAGGCGCAGATACAGCTGTTGCAGGAATCCTTGCCGCCGCCGGAAACAGCGGCGGAGGCAGCGATTGAGCAACTGGAAGACGATGAGCCGCAAGAGGAGCAGGACGAAGAAACCACTGAAGAATCTCAGGGAACGGAAGCGGAGGAGGAAGTCGTAGCGCTGGAAGGTGAGGCAGAGGAGGAGGGGGCCGAAACAGAAGAGGAAACGGAAGAAGGAGGGGAGGAAACGGAGCCGGAAGCAGAGGAAGAAGTGGATCCGGACGCAGAAGCCGACGACGTGGACGCAGGGGCGGAAGCAGAAGCACAAGCACAGGCGGAAGCTCAGGCAGAATTGGACGCCCAGGCGGATGCGCAAGCACAGTCGGCGGAAGACGCACAAGCACAGGCGGACGCAGACGCACAAGCCCAGGCGGACGCAGACGCACAAGCACAGGCGGATGCAGACGCACAAGCCCAGGCGGACGCAGATGCACAAGCAGAGGCGGACACACAAGCACAGCTAGAGCTGGATGCACAGGCGGAGGTGGAAGCCCAAGCCCAGGCTGAAGCGCAGGAGCAGGCACAGCTTGAAGCAGACACCCCAACCGATGAACCGCTGGTAGATGAAGGCGTGGCAGCGCAAATCACCCCGGATGGTGCACCAGAGGTAGCCGCAGCCCTCGATGAGGGTGCCGGAGAAACGGCACCGGAGGCGGATGATGTAGCCGCTGTCAGCCCCGAATCTGAGCAGGATCCGTTTACCATTGCCGAGATGGCAGATGCCGATGATCCTTTTGGGGATGCTGACGCCCGCGCTCAGCTTGACCCGGCGGCCATGTCCATCGATGAGTTTGCTCAGGATCTCGGTGATCCTTCCGGGCAGGAATCCGACGCGGACAGAATCGGCGGTGCTGAGGAGGAACTCCTGATAGGGAACAATTCGCCGCAACCCGCACTGCCCATCAGCGACCAGATTGCAGTGGTGAATAGTCCCTACGGACTGTCGTTGCCGTCAAAGGCATTTACCGATCCGGATGGAGATTTTCTGAGATTCTCAGCGAGCGGAGTGCCGTCGGGGCTGTTCTTCGATGCTGAAACGGAGACTATTCTCGGTGCACCGACTGAGGACGCAGTCGGCATTCATACCGTAACGGTCACTGCGACCGATCCGTTTGGTGCAGTCGCCACATCTCAATTCACATTGAATGTGCTCGGCAGCAGCGCAGATGCAGAGGGCAATATTCCCCCTGTCCTGGCCGCTCCCATCTTTAATCAGACCGCCCTCATCGACCAGCCATTCAGAATCTGTAACTAAATCTGTGTAACTGCCTATCATTAACCCCAGCAATGGGTAAGGATAGGTAGACTATGAATAAAGAAGAACTAGAAGCTTTTGCTCGGAAGACCGCAGAATCGCTGAAATCTGAAAAAGATCTCACAGAATTT
>JASMJM010000157.1 GCA_030749725.1 Pseudomonadales bacterium
ACCTCAGCGCCGGCTGGATCTCTGTACTCAAGCCATACGGTCGCATCGTTTTCCGGCTGATAGCTATCGTCCGATACTGATACCAGAATCTCGATGGGATCACCAACGTGGTAGGCCTGTTTCTTCAACTTCATCTCTACGCGTGCCGGAGAAGAGTTGGTTAGCCAGCGCAGGATCTGGCGCCAGAGGCGTTCATGGGAATCATTCTCAAGGGGCAGCAACATCTGCCAACGCCAGGTGCTCGCCGTTGTGATCGCCATAGTGCGCCCGCGGCCGTACCGTTCCGTTGCGATTACCGGCAGGGGCGTATTTTGATATTTCAATTTCGGATGCAGCGCCAGCACCAGCGCGCCGGGCTTGGCGCGGCCGGTAACGTCGATGCCCTGTAGTGTCGGCAGTTGACTCCACAATGATTGATTAGCTCGATCTTCAGCAGCCAGACGCAAAAGGGGTGAGCTCTTACCATCGCGGGTAAGTTGGATGGGGAAGTTCTCACCCGTAGGATGATCTCCTTTGCGCCTGCCCCCTTGCAGATAAGTTGGCAACTGCTTCTTACTCAGAAGGGTAACCGGTAACAGATCAGCTATGGGGGTATCGATGAACGCCTCCTCGGTGACGCCTATGTTGAGGAAACCGCCTCCTCTTTCCGCGACGAATTTCTCCGTCATGGCAAGCTGATCAGCAGTGAAGAAGGTTGCCGGGATGTCTCCAAATATGATGGCTTCATATTGGTAGAGATCAACGGATTCGTTTGGATAACCGTCCGCAAGTTCCCTGGGAGAACTCAGATTCTGTCTGAGGAATTTGCGCGGGCCGGTCTGCAGGTAGGTCGCCAGTCTGATGGCAGGATCCGTTTGCAGAGCGCGTTGGATAAATTTGTATTCGTTTCTGGGATGCCCTTCGACATACAGAACGTCGACCCGGTCTCTGGGCCGATTGTCCACCAGAAAACTTCGTTGATTGTTTTCCAGTATGACTTCATCCTTTTCCGGTGCGATGCGTACGTTGTAGAGAATGTAATCTTCCCGATCCGGCGTCACTTCCATGTAGAAACGGCCAATTGTGCCGCTGTTGCCCAAGACAACCTTCTTTGTGGCTACCAGCTGCTGCTCATCTTCGACTAACAGTTCTACCTCACGCTGTGGATAGCCTTCGTTGGCGAGCCCGATTTCAATGCTGAAGACGGTTCCATCGAGCACCGTCTTGGCGCTCTTTACGGACACTATTTCAATATCTTGGGGAATGGATTCCTGACCGACCCCAATGGCAAATACAGGTGTCTTGTTGGCTGCAAGAAACTGTGCTGCCTGCATGGAATCCTGGTTGACTGGCTGATTGCTGGCACCATCCGATATCAGCACGATGCCCGCCAATGGGAATCCCGCCAACTCCTCTGCAGCGTGCCGTAAGGATTGGCCGATGGATGAGTAGACGCCACTTTGAGAAAGATCGTCAGCGCTGCTGATGCGAGCGGTGTCCTGATGGAAGCGGAAGATTCTCGTCTGAAAGCTCTGTGCAAATTGCTCCGCTAAACCGTTTTCGCTGAAGACCAGGTCGGCAGCATAGTCACCTCTGGTCTGGCCGCCAGGCATGTCACCGATGGTCATGCTGCTGGAGTCATCGATCAAGAGGGCAACATAGGTTTCTTGAGGGATAACGTGAAATGTTGTCAGCATCGGTTGTAACAGCGCCAGAAAAAGCAGTACCAGAATACTTGCTCTCATGGCTATCAGCATCGTTCTGACAGAGAGGGAAAGGGGACCCGTTGTCCTTCGGTAAAAGAGCCAGCTGAGCATTGCCAGCAGTATGCAGACGATGACTATCAGATAAGTGCTGATGGATTCTGCAAACGAGAACTGTCCTGCCATGAACTCCGCTATGTCGTGCCCGGTCAGGAACTCAATAGAGTCGGTCATTGGCGGCCCGGATTTCGATCCACGGAGTCCTTTTTGCCCGATTCAGTCGAAAGAGACTTGTAATACTGTTCAACCAACTTTTCATACTCAGCCGGTATCTCCTCGTTCGAAGTGACCAATAACCGTTGCCGCAGTTTGTCGATTTGGGCGTGCGCCGCCAATTTCTTTTCAAGGGCTATGATTGGAATGAGTAGCTGTTTCAGCAAGTCGGGTTGATTCAAGAACTGTTCGATCATGTCCTTGTTGAGTTGCCTGTCGATACTGCGTGCATCGGCAAACCAGCTCTGGCCGCCTGCCCATCGCTGTGTCAATTCTCTCGACAAAGCTCTGCTGCGAATAAGTGACTGGCGGATGTTGTCACGCTGCCCTGCACGATCCGACCGGGTCTCGCCAGACCGGGTCTCGCCCGACCGGGTCACGCCTGACCGGGTTTCGCCTGACTGAGACTGACCCGACTGGGAACTTGCCTGCTGTTGTGAGTTCTGCCGCGAGTCTTGTTGTGGGTTTGGCTGTCCGTTTTGTTGCCCATTCTGTCGCTGGTTTTGCTGCAGGATTTGCTGCAGGTTTTCGATCTCCCGGCGTAACCTTTGGACATTGGCTGCCGCCTGTTGCAGGGCTTCCTCCTGCGGAGGTTCAGCAGCCTGATCGAGCGAATCCAATCTGCTGCTGATCGCATCGATCGCATTGGCAATCTCTTTTTCTATCTCGAAGGAAACGTTCAACATGTCCTGCCGGAGTACACGCTTACTCGTATCTATGCGATCGACGACTCGGCTTGAGTATATATAGCGTCGAACCGCACTGGCATCCAGTTTGATATCATTCTGATCTTCATCATTTTGGCCGATGATGGACTGTAGTCCCTTTTCTATCTCGCCGATCTGGCGCAAAAGCTCGTCCTTTTGAATCAACAGGTCTTCGGTGGCCTCGCGGTTGGTCGAATTGCCACCCTTGCTGCCAACGCTTTGCCTGCGCATCATGACTTCCGTGTCCTTTAGAATCTCTGCCTCTCGTTTCTTCATCTCCTCAGCCTGTTGCTTGAGCCGTCTTGCCAGTTGATTGACTGAAGTAGCCTGTTGCGCCTCCATCGACTCTGCCTGCCTGCGCAATTGATCCAGCGCCTTCTGACTCTTCGCTGCTGCCAAGCCAGGTTCGGACGCTGATAGGTTTTCCGCGGCAGCTTGCATCTGATCAGCGATTTCCTGTAGATCTGAAGATCGAGAGTTGGTGCCCGTGGCTTCGGATTGATCGTTTTGCGCAGCTTGAGCGAGTTCCTGCGCCAACTGTCTCGTTCTCCTCGTCAACTCTTCCTGTTGCCTTCTCAGTTGTTCCAGTCGCGGTCTCTTCTGCTCTTCAGTCATCTGCTCCTGCCGGCGGGCAAACGTCCTCTGGGCTCGATTGAGTTTTTCCTGACGCCGTGCTAACTCCTTCAGGGCATCCAGGGAATCATCGCGGGCACTGTTTCCACCACTTTCCTCCTGGGGCGTTTCATAGCGATTCTGCAGTTGCCCCACCTCCATTCCAAACAACTCTCTCAGTTCCTCGCGCTCGCGGCTCTGCCCGGAACCACCACGGCCACCTCTGCGATTGGCACTGATTTCACGCTTGCGGCTGCTCGCCTCAGATTTCATGATGGCTTGCAGCGCAGCTTGCTCAGGTATCAAGGCCTCGGCCAGGAGTTGCTCCTGCAGTTGCTCTAAAGCTGCTTCCATCTCCCTGACTGCCTGACCCATGAATTCAACCGATTGATCGTAAGTCTCGTCAGAAAAGGACTGTCGTTCCGTTAGTCGCTGCAGTGACATCAGAGCACGCTGCTGAACCTGCTGTTGCGACTGGGTAATGGTGTCTGCATCACGCTGAAACTCTTCGGGTGTAACCTCGTCCTTGCGGTTCTTCAGCTTCCAGGTCGCTGCAATGATGTCCTTTTGGTTCATTACCAGGGCGCTACTGGCGCCGCCGCCTCGGCCGCCGGAACGTCCCGATCCGCTGGCACTACGAAATTCCGCTTCGGTCGGCACCACTTCAAGAAAATAGATATCGGAAACCGACTCGTTCGGCCCAGCCAGACCGTTGTTGTCAGTTGCTGACAGATAGTAGCTGACGAAGTCTCCCGGCTGGACGCTTAGATCTTCCAGGTAGAGCAACTGCTCACCTGCGCTGCTGTGCGATTCCCCGGAATCCGATGCGACCAGAAAGTCCACCTGCTGCTCATCCTGACCGATGACACCGTAGCTCAACCTGAAATCCGTAAGCCCATAGTCATCAGAAGCCTGCGCCGCTATGACCACTTCCTCCAGTGGCGTAACCTTCTGGTCCTTGCCGGGCTTTTGCAGATCGATCTGCGGCGGCGAATCCGGGATGGATCGAATCAGGAATTCGCCACCGTTGTCATTGCTGAGCTGTTCCCGGTCGACCACGTGAATTATATAGGTTGCATCCTCCGACACTTGTAGACTCGCTGCAGCCACTTTGCCGTTGATTCTTAGTTCCTCCACCAGATCTGCGGAGGCAGCGGTAATCTCCATCGTGCCGGTTCGCAGGGGCTTGTTGAACAGCATCGATAACTCCACTCTGGTTCCTTCGGGAGCTTCGATATCACCCCCGTCCAGTTCACGCCTGTTCTCCAGCCCTGTGTATGCCGGGTATTCATAACGGACCTCCAACCGTACCAGTTGCGGTAGATCGAACACCTCAAAATTGAAGGTTCTGGAAACCACATCCCCCGATTCCACATAGTAAGCAAATGGTTCGTTTACTGAGGGCATATAGTAGGAGAAGGACCCCTTATCAGCGCCCGGTTGCATGGCGATCTTGGTCCAGTTAACTCTGTCCCACTGCAGGTTGAGGGTCATATCGTGGGCAATGCCGTCTTCGAATCGAGCGGTCAACATGGCCTCGTTGCCACGCTGCGTTCTCACATCTCGTGGTTCAACGGCGAGTTGCCGTGGAGGGGCTGCAACGACGGCAGACTGCGACCATGGCAGCAGAACCTGCTCGGTAGCGATGTAAAAGCTGTCCCAGAACGACAGCAGCAGGACCACACCGATCAGCACTGGCAACACTAATAGCGACGGCCACATCCTGTGAAGCGGGACGCTGATGTTCTCGATCGGACGACTCTCGATCTTTGCATGCGTGTCTACCCACAGCTTCTCCACCAACTGCGCTGAGGTGCCGGCACGATGTTGCTGGCTGTATTCCAGCGATGTCAACAATCTTTGCTCCAACTCCGGTAACTGCTCCTCCACAAAGTGAGCGACATACTGCTCCTGCTGGAATAATCGTCTTACCTGCCGGTTCTGCCATAACAGCATGCAGATGGCTGCGAAAACAAGAATGGACAAAAGAACGGATCGTACCAGGGGAGGAAACTGCAGCAGCATCTGTAGCGATATGAACAGGAGTGCCAGCGCGCAGATCACCAGCAGACTGACGCTGGTCTGCGTTAGCAGCAGGCGTGTGCGTCTGCGCAGGCGGACTTTTTGCACCGCACTGCGCAGAGAATCAATTGCGGCTGAAGAGACGTTCATTCTCGGTCTTTACTCCCTTGCGATCATCATCCAACTCATAATCATTAAAGGCAAGCTATTTGCATAAGCCCACTTCGTTCGGGTCCTACCGATGGGTTCTGTTCGACAAAACGGATTCAGCAATGCTCGCCAGGAATACGAGCAGCAGTAGCCACCACCATATCCGCTGCGACCTCTCCAACTGAAGATTCATCCTGGCGTTGAGAATCTGCCGCGAAGGCTCCGGTTTGGTCACCGGACTGACCACCCTGTCCTTTATCTCATGGGGTTCGACGCTGGTAAAATCCGATTCCTCGGTGAGCGAGTTTACGGCAAACCAGGCAGCACGGTCTTCCAGCTCAATTGCGTATATACCTGGCAGATTAGCTGCTTGATAAAAGGCTTCCTTGCCGGCAACCAATTCCGTCGACTGCTCGTTGCCGAGTGGATCGATAACGATCATGTTACCGTTGATGGACTTTCCCAGAGGCACCGGATCCCCTACCAGATAGAATCGTTTTTTGTCCTCCCGCGAGGTGAGATATTGGAGCATCTCATGTACAAAAGGCAGATACAGAGAATGTAGTGGTAGGTTGTTCCATTCCGTATCGAGGGCAGTGGTCAACAGCAGAACACGCCCCTCACCCGGTCTGGTTTCTATGAGGGCCGCGGCGCCGTTGTCGTATCGCATTAGAATCTCACCATCGGAGCGCGGTTCACTAGGCCAGTAACTCTGAATGTGAGCAGACCAATTGCTGATGCCTCTACCCATGGATCTGAATAGTGGGTGTCTGCGATTGACATCGGCAATGACGAGAAAATCGTCAGTGAAACTGCGGTAACGATCGTGCAACAGCGCGGGCGTTATATCAGCGAATCCACGATTGAACTCCTGAGGTCTTACGTTGTCTCCCACAGCCAGCAGCAGGCTGCCACCCGATCTCGCATAGGCGTCCAGTCCCAGGTACTGCTTGTCTGTCAAAGTGGCAATATTGAGCAGGACGACCACATCGTAGTCGTTGAATTCAGTCGGATCTAGTTCACCGGGTGCTGCCAGCTCCAGTTGAAATTGCGACTCTCTGCTCTCGCCCAGCGCCAATCTAAACCAATGACCTTCGTCTGCGTACCATTCCTTTGATGATTCTCCATTGACAAGAAGAACTTTGATCTTCGGCAACACATCAATGGTGAAGTAGAAATGATTGTCTGCCGGAAAGCTGTCATCCACTACGCTGATCCGGCCGTTATGCACTCCGCTGGTAAATTCGGTATCGAACTTGACTACCGCTTCCGATCTGGTGCTGAGATCAACCTGCTGCGAATCGTGTTCTTCACCGTCTATCGTCAGGGTGATCTTCGCCGACGGAATCGGAGAGGTGCCCATATTTCTCATTCTGGCCAGTATGCTGAACCCTTCTTCTTCACGGATCAAACTTGTTGGAGACCTTACATCTGTAATGGATAGATTGGACACAGTCTTGTCGCCCACTACGATCGCATCGAAATTGACGCCGGGACTCAACTTCCAATCAGTCCCAAATTGATTGAGGCCCTGCTGTTGAAAATCAGAGATCAGTACAACCCGTTTGTGCAGATGAGGCGTGTTGAGCAGTATCTGGTCAGCCAGGCGCAGGGGAGGCTGATACCGGGTCTTCTTGAAGCCGGGAGATTCGAGTTGAGCAACAAATCGTTCAAGGCGCGAGAAATCGTCCGTTAGGTCAATGACTGCTCCAGTCGTATCCGAAAACGTGACCATGGCAGCTTCATCACCGGGCTCAAGTTGATCGATAATCTGTAAGGCGGCCTCTTTTGACCGTGCGAAATTCTCTCCATACTGCATACTCATGGACCGGTCCAGGAGTATTACTGTTGCTTCGGGCGTCAAGTTTGTCATTCGAGACAATTCGGTCTGCAGGAACGGGCGACTGAAGGCGAAGCCCAGGAGCGCCAGAATCAGCATCCTTACCAGCAGCAGGAGCCAGCGTTGTATCTGCTGGAAAAGTACCAGAATTCTTGACGTCTTCTTAAAGAACCTCAGACTGCTGAACGCGATGATGAGCGGTTTTTCCCTGCGCAACAGTTGGATGATGAGCGGGATGCATGCGGCCGCTATAGCGAACAGAAACCATGGAGAGAGAAATGCCACATCTGCCCCTTACGCGCTTTTTACTCTTTTTGTCAGATACGAGGAGAGAGCGACATCCAACGGTTCCGATGTATCCAATAGACAGTAGTCGATGTTCGAAGCCTGGTACTCGGTTCTGCAATGGGCGCAGAATTTCCGCAACTCAATCAGGTACTCTTTTCGAATTGCCGCCGGTGACGTCGTTAGACGATCGCTGGTCTCCAAATCTACAAATTCTGCTATTTGTGTGAAGGGAAACGTCAACTCGGCATGATCCATTACATGAAATACGATGACGTCATTGCCCCTCGACCTAAGTTGCCGCAGTGCACTGATGACCGCTTCCTCATCATCCAACAGGTCGCTGATTACAACGATAAGACTACGCCGCTTCAAGCTGGCTCCCATATCGGTTAGCGGTCTGGTGAGATCGGTGCCTTCGGTGGCCTGCAGATTCGACAGCGTCGCGAGTATTTTCGTCAGGTGCGTTTTACGATAGCGCGGCGGCAGATAATCGCGCATCTGGGTGTTGAAGGTAGTGAGGCCAACCGCATCGTGTTGCATCATCATGAAATAGGCGAGGCTGCCAGCTAACGTCTTGCTGAATTCAAGCTTGCTGATCTCCTCAGAACCGTAGCGCATGGATGCACTGCAATCCAGCATCAGGTAACAGCGCACGTTAGTCTCGTCTTCATACTGCTTTATGTAGACCTTGTCCGTGCGGGCATACATTTTCCAATCCACGTGGCGAATATCGTCACCTTGGTAATAGTGTCGGTATTCGTTGAACTCCACGTTAAATCCCCGAAAGGGGCTCTTATGCAACCCATTCAGGAAACCCTCCACGGCAACTTTTGCGCGTAGTTCCAGATTTGCTATGCTGACCATGACTGTCGGGTCGAGTACTTGATCCAAGGGAATTCTCTCTTCTTGGCAGCTAACTTACAGGCCCGATGCGGGCTCGGGCACGCTGTCTAACAGCATCGCTACGACGGAGTCTATATCCACGCTCTCCGCTTCGGCGTGGAAATTGAGCAAGATACGATGACGCAGCACCGGCAGAGCGAGAGCACGTACATCACCATACGACACATTGTAACGACCCAGTAGGAGTGCGCGCACCTTTCCTGCAAGGATCAGGTTCTGGGACGCACGCAATCCCGCACCCCAACTGATCCACTTCTTGACAAACTCAGGGGCGTTCGGATTCTGTGGCCTGCTAGCACCGACAAGTCTCACTGCATAGCGGACTACCGCATCGGCCACTGGAACCTGCCGGGTGATCCTTTGAAAATCAATGATATCCTGGCCCGTCACCGTGTTGTTCACTGTGTAATCAACGATCTGGGTTGTTTCATGAACGACGCTGACTTCATCCTCTTCAGACAGGTAATCCATCATGATCTTGAATAGAAATCGATCCAACTGAGCTTCCGGCAGGGGATAGGTTCCCTCGAGTTCGATTGGGTTCTGGGTTGCCAATACAAAAAACGGCTGCTCCATTATATGAGTCGTTCCCGCTACGCTGACCTGCTGTTCTTCCATCGCCTCCAGTAGGGCGGATTGCGTCTTGGGAGGGGTTCGATTGATCTCGTCGGCAAGGAGTATCTGGGCAAAAATGGGACCTTTGACAAACCTTAAGGATCTGTTACCGGTTGCCGGATTTTCTTCAATGATCTCAGAGCCGATTACATCCGCAGGCATCAGATCGGGCGTAAATTGAATGCGGCTGAATTGAACCTGCAATATGTCCGCAATCGTCTTGATCAATAATGTCTTGGCGAGTCCGGGCACGCCGGTAATCAGACAGTGACCCCCGGCAAACAGGGCGATCATGATCTGTTCCACCACCGCATCCTGGCCAATGATGACTTTGCGTAACTCTGTGATCAGGTTCTCGCTACCGGACTTCATGCGATCGACAACGGCCAGATCCTCTTCCCGCGTAGATTCTTCGAGTTGGTTTCCGGGTTCAGCTTCTGTCATTGTAATGCACCTGTTTATAGCTGTTGTGTAGCTCGTGGGTCAAAAGAAGTCAGTGGCTCATGGCATAGACCACAAAGTTAATGCCTACCTTGTATGCTTCGTTGCAGAATTCAGTAGGATAGGCTTCGTAAAAAGTGTGTTCCCAGCCGTCACCCAGATCGGTATTGAAATTGGCCACCAGCATTATTCGCTCATCGTCGTCCAGGATGGCATATACGGCGGGAGGATATTCCGGATCGTTGATGGAGAACCCGCTGCCATAGTCCCAGGTAACCGCTCGACCGGGGACCTGCGCAATCTGATCGATATCGAAGAAGCTGTGGAAGATCGGGTGACTCGGTCCGAGTTTATGCAATTTTCTGGCGGGAAAAATCTTGCTCAATTCAACAAGGAAATCACTCCAGTGATCGGGACCCCAAAAGTCATCCAGCATGACAAAGCCGCCCCTTAACATGAATTCCTGCAGTGCCTTTGCTTCTTCAGGTTTGAAGTTAGGCCCGTTGCCGGGACGAAGGGGTATACGTTTCATGTTTATGTAGAGAAACGTGTGTTCGAATAACTCACTATCCGTCAAAGACACGGTCTTGTAGGAAAAGCTGTTGGTATCCATGGTCGTATAGCGTTTTAGACCACGCAGAAAATTACGCTCTGCGGCATCGTAATCCGTTTTCCACCAACCTCCTTCCGGACCTCGAAAGTAACCGTAACCATCGTTCTGGTAATTCCTGTACATACCCCTTACGAAGATAAACTCCGCCTCACCCGGTCGATCATCCGCTTCATCCTGATACCCGCGCCAATTCACAGGTGATTCTTCAGCCATACCATTGGCAATTAAAAGAGAGGCCATCGAGAACGCTAAGAGATATTTAGTCACGGGACTCAGCTATCGACGATGTCGAGCAGTATGCTCTGTGCACGTTCATAGGTAGGTGCTATTTCCAGTGCAATCACGATATTTCGCTTGGCCTCCTTTATGTCGCCGTTTTGAAAAAGCACTTCCGCGAGATTCGTATGGGTGGCAACGGGATCGGTAACGTCCAGTTCCAGCAGAATTCTATACTCGCGCACTGCGCTGACGTAATCGAGCTTGCGTTTGGAAAGATCCGCCAGGAGCCTGTGGATGTCAACACTATACGGATCAACGGCGATGGCACGATAGAGATAATACTCGCAGTTGGCCAGGTCCCCTGTCTCCCAAGCGTTCTCGGCGAGTTTCATAAGGCCGTTGAAATCATGCTGCTGGAAGCTGATCAGTGATTGCAGTTCCTGCAGCATGGCATCCTCATCGCCCAGCTTTTCATACAACTCCGACAGCACCTGCTGAGGGCTCGGGAATCCCCCGTACTTCGGTACCAGCTGTTTGGCGATCTTTAGATGCTGCATTGCTTGATCATATTGATTGTCCTGAAACAGTATTACCCCGAGCTGCAGGTGCGCCTGGAAATCCTTCGGCTGCTCCGCTATGCGATACTCCATCCGCTCGATTATGGCAGCACGCGAATAGATTTCAGCCAACATTACAGAGGGGTTGCGGGGCATGCCGTGACCGTGCGCTTCGCCCTGATCCATCGGATCAGCCAAGTGCACGTAGGCATCCACAGCGCTCACCTTTCGATCCAGCCAGGCATAGAAACCGGATTCGAAAGACGCGAGATCCTGCTCAAAGACGGCAGCGAACATCTCCTCAATCGGTTTTATGTCTGCATACTGCTCGACCAATGAGCGCAAATGATCGAAGCCATATTCATCCACGATATGTTGCACCACCAGGTAGGACTGGAAGTAAGCAAACTGCAGATCATCGACGCTTTCGGCCTTGGCAAATCCATCATTGAGTTGGGCAATTGGCAGCATTTTTTCCAGGCGCACGGCTTTCACCAGATCGAGGTCCTGACGACGACCCCACTCCGGTCTGCCTTCATTGCCCTCGTACACAGATATTCCCTCCGATAGCCAACGCGGCATGCGATTGCCAGTCATCTGCAAGGTGATGACGTGAGCGAATTCATGCCAGACTACTTCCTGCCAGTTGGCCCCTAACGTATCCGGGGAAACCAGGGTGATTACCCTGCCAAAACAGATTCCGACCAGCGGTCCTATGTCTGGAAGGCCAAGGGAACGTACCGCAAAGTCGTTCTTGTTTTCGAACAGCTCGATCAACACCGGTGCTGCCGGTTCGAACCGATATTTGCTGCTGAGGGTCTGCCAACTCTCTTCCAGCAGAGTTTCCAGGTAAGGCCAGAGAACGGTTGCATCCCGTGCCGGCATGCGCACCACAAAGTGATCGCTCCGACGGGTGACAAAGGTCTCCAGGGTGTCGAACACTTTCAACATATTGGAGGTCCAGATATTGAAGGGATCCTTGTCGAAGCTGTATTCAAGATGGGTCCTGCCCTCCTCCTCCCTGCCCAGGCGGATCAGATTCATGCCGAGAATGGTATATCCCGGCCAATAGCGCGGATCCGTGTTAACTGCCCTTTTGGCCAGCGCGGCCGCTTCGCTGAACCGATAGTTCTGCGCATATACGTCTGCGACGTCAGCGTAAAAGCGACCGTTGCCCGGGCTCTGGGCGGCGACGCGCTCAGCCAACCGATCGAATGTGTTCTGGTCATCCTTCAAGGCAGCCATTGCCGCCATGAGGGTCTGTGCCGATAGCGAGGTGGCGTTGATTGCCAGCACCCTTTCGATATAGCTGGCCGCCAGTGTGAATTCGCTGTTGGCGAGCGCCAGTTTTGCCAGCACGATCAGGGCCTTCGGGGATGCCGGATTAGTGCCCAGGGCCTCGGAGAGGTATTGATAGCTGCTGGTGTCGACGGATGCCTTGGCTGCGCCCACTAGGGCGTCTACATACCATCTGTTTTGATCGAGCACCTGTTGGTAGGACTTTAGTGCCTCGGCCCGGTTGTATTTCTCCAAATAGAGATCTCCCCACAGCACCTGCGCTTCCAGATTGGTGGGGTCTGATCGGATCGCAGTGCGGAACAGGCGGTTGGCATCGTGAAATCGCTCCAGCTGCCAGTTTGCCACCGCCACCATGGCGATCTCTTCTGAATCGAGTCGGAGACCCTCCGCATGGCGGTCGACAGCGATCTGAAACACACCGTCGGCTGAATCTCTGCGCCCCTTTAGATCGAGCAGCTTGCCGTACTGAACCAGGCTGCGTATAGGTGGCGTCGCGATTTCAACCACCTCCTGCAAGATGGTGATTGCCTTGTCCACCTGCCCAATGACTGCCAGCACTTCAGCCAACTGAGTTGCGATGTATGGGTCCTGTTGCGGGTCCCTGATGGCTTCCCGGCATACCTCGATGGCCTTCTCATACTCTCCCTGCAGCGCCCAGGTGCGGCTGGCACCGATGATCCCGGCAGCCCAGTCGCCGCCATCCGCCTGCAGATAGTGCTCGATAGCGTCCTCATACAGGCCCTGCCAGTAATACTTGTTACCTAGAAACAGCGGCGTCTCGCCCTCTATCTGGGCTGCGGCGGCACTCGGGGCGGCGGCCCAGTGCAGATTGGTCAATGCGAAAGCGATCCCCAGCAGGATGCTAATTGCTGTTGGTGAGGTTCTCATGGGCAATTGAAGCTAAAACCTGTACCCAGTAGGGTTCCTTTGAAGCGGGTAAATGTTCTTCTTAATTCCTACTATTGTAACAGGAAGATCGATGCCAATGCGGGGGGCGCATCGCGATCACTGCTGTGATGAAGATGACGCCCGTTGCAGGCGCATCACGTCATTCGGTCACGACAGGGCTGGTGCAGGCCCCAATTGACAGCATGCAGATAGCCGGTGCCGGACCACACGCCCGGCCCATCTTCGCCGGCAACCCCAAGTTGCAGCGCCTTTTGAGCACCGATTCCCAGAAACAGGACATCGTGCCGAGACTGCAGCTCTTTGACCTCGATATCCCTGCCAATGACCGTATCCAGCTCCAGACGAACCCCCAGATTCAGGATGCGTTGGATCTCGCCATCCAGGATCTCTTCCGGCAATCGACATGCGGGTATGCAGCCGAAGGCTTCATTCCATCTATGTGTTACTATTGAAGGTGGGCATCCTCGGATCACTACCCCCTTTCTCACCACGATCGACAGAGTGAAGTCGTTAGATTCAAAGGCACTAGAAAGCTGCCTTTAAGATGCCGTGGTCCATCTACAACAAGCAGGTTAACTGGAAATCTTGAGTTCCTTCAGTAATTCACGCCAGTCACAAGGCCCCGAGAGCGGGGCGACTCTCTACAGACCCGGCATGTTCGAATCCCTGAAGATTCGTGACTACCGATTCCTGTGGGTGTCAAACCTGGCAGCCTCGTTCGCCATGCAGATGCAGATGGTAGCGCGTGGCTGGCTGATCTACGACATGACCAGCTCACCGCTCGCACTAACTTGGGTGATGCTCTCTTTCCTGCTGCCGTCGTTCCTCTTCTCACTTGCTGGCGGACTGATTGCCGATCGCCTGCACAAAAAACCCATCATGATCACCTCACAGATCTTGAATACGCTGGCAACGGTGGCACTAGCAACCATCATCTACACGGGTGATATCACCTTCTGGCACTTCATCTATTTCGGTCTGTTCAACGGCACCGTTCTGTCATTCAGCATGCCGGCCCGCAGTGCCATCATCCCGGAGGTGGTTGGCCAGGAATACCTGGTGAATGCCATGGCGCTGCAAAGTGCGACGTTTAATCTCTCGCGAATTCTGGGACCGGCCCTGGCAGGCGGACTGATCGCGGTTATGGCGCAAGGAGACACCACATCCACCAGGGGTGTCGGTATCGTCTTCTTCGTTATTGCGGCCCTTTATACCCTGTCGGTAATAGCCACGTCGCTGATCCACTACGTCGGCGCGCCGCACCAGCGCGAGTCCCAATCGATGCTGGCGGATGTGGTGGAGGGTTTCCGGTACATGCGCGACGAAAAGCTCATTCTCGGACTGCTGATCATGGGATTTGTGCCCATGACCTTTGGCTTCTCGGCTTCCTTTCTGCTGCCCGCATTCAACAAGGATGTTATCGGCGGGGGTCCCGACGACCTCGGTCTGATAATGGCCGGCATGGGCGTGGGCGCCCTGTGCGGGTCACTGCTGCTGGCTCGTTTCGGCGATGTGGGAGGCAAAGGCAAGATCATGTTCGTAACCTCCTACTGCTGGGCAGTAGCCCTTGCCGTCTTTGCCTTCTCTTCAAATCTGTGGATGGCGATGGTCGTCGGCGCTGTGAGTGGACTGTTCGGTTCCATCTTTGGGGCGATGAACTTCAGTGTCGTGCAGATGGTGATACGGGCTGAAATTCGCGGCCGGGTCATGGCGATTATGATGATGGCCCACGGTCTAATGCCCCTCGGCATCATTCCCGTCAGCGCCATCGCTGAGTTTGTTGGCATTGATATGGCGCTGTTGTTCAGCGCATGCATGTTGGCTGTCAGTATGCTGTTGCTTGGCATGTGGTTTCCTGAACTGCGCCGAATCGATAAAGGCTATGGTCCCGATACTTATGCAGAGGAGGTACCCGTCATTCCTAACCCGGCGGACCAAATGCCTGGGATTGACGACCCCAAGCGCCTCTAGCACCACCGCATATACCTCTAACACCACCGCATATACCTCTAACACCACCGCATATACCTCTAACACCACCGCATATACCTCTAACACCACCGCATATACCTCTAACACCACCGCATATACC
>JASMJM010000158.1 GCA_030749725.1 Pseudomonadales bacterium
ACTCTGAAAGAGCAGATGATCGCACCACAGGGCCGTCCAGCGTTCGGCACCGTGAGCGAGAAGGTGGTGTAAGCCGCGACTGTTTTCGTTGAACAGAAATGATAATAGCACGGCCTTCTTCAGCCATTCATTGACAACCCAGCCGGATGAGGTTGGTTGAGCTACTCGCTCTTCTCCAGAGTCAAGCATGGCGATGGCCCTGCTGACGGCACTTCGTGCCTCGGCAGTTGGTCCAGAGTTCTTGAAGTTGGCCCGGGCATCAAAAGCGGCCTCGATAGGTTCAGCAATTTCTTTCATAATGGATCCCTCGTTATCTGCGCAATAGAACTTTAGGAAGGCAGTGCGGAACGAATCTGCCTTGAGATTCGTTCGCGGGAGGCGGGCCTATCTACGCAGTGCCCGTCACGATCAGTGATGTAGAAGATGTCCTCGGCCCTTTCGCCGAACGTACTGACTTTTGCGCTTACAAGATGGATCTTGCAACGCAGGAAGGCTTTGGCTACATGATGTAGAAGACCTGGCCGGTCTTGTGCGATGACCTCCAGCACCGTGTTATCTGAGTCTGGGCGATCGCTGAATCGGACGATAGTATCGATCTGGAAATGTCGTAAGGTCCGTGGCAGTCTGGCCTGCTTTGGATCTTTCCCTGGCTGTGGATTGAGAATCTGGTCCTTCATCCGCTTGGCCATTTCCTTGGACGATAAGGTCAGCCGGTTGTTTGCGTATCGGCTTAGGACCACGAAAACCATTATGACCAGTCCGCAGCGGACTTTATGTACACGGGCGTCTACGATATTTAGGTTCTCCTGGTCAAACCCCGCAGTCACGTCACAAAGCAATTGTTGGGAGTCTGCTGAGCAGACAAAAACCTGAATTGAATCTGATTGGTCATCTGCTCTTGCATCGACGATGGGAATGTCCGCCACCGAAGAAGACACCAGCAACCGGGTATGCCAGGCTATGTCTTCTTGTTTGTTTCGTAGAAAATAGTCGTCATCCAACATGTGCCACGCATGTTCGGCCTGTGGTTTTGTGATTGACCATTCCTTCAAAGTGCTGAGAGTTTCTCTTTTCAGATCGATGATCCGCTCTTCCCGTTTGATCGGTACCCCTTGATCTCGCCGTAATGCCTGACTTGTGGCAGCGTGCAGGTCGCTCAGAAGTTTTCCCTTCCAGTCGTTCCAGACATGTGGGCTTGTGCCCCTGATATCTGCAACGGTGAGAAGATAAAGATTGTCGAGATGTTCCTGATCACCGCTCAGCCTGGCGAATCTGTCTATGACATCTGGGTCTGATATGTCTTCTCGTTGTGCAGTCCAGGACATCAACAGGTGGTTTCGCACCAGCCAGGAGACAAAATGGCAATCATAGTCGCTCAAGTCGTGCCGTTTACAAAAGCGGTAGGCTTCTGCCTCACCCAGTTCAGAGTGATCTCCACCCTGGCCTTTTGAAATATCATGAAACAGAGCAGCCAGGAACAAGCGATGTCGTTTGAACAGATTTCTCATCATGCGACTGGCTTGTGGGAGTTCGATTTCATGCTCCGGCAACTCGAGGCGCCGCAGGTTTCTTACGACAAAGAGCAGGTGAGCATCAACGGTGTAAACATGAAACAGATCATGCTGCATCTGTCCGACGACCCGGCCGAACTGGGGTATGTAGGCACCAAGGATTCCATAGGCGGTCATGTGTCTCAATGCGCGGGTCTGACCCAAGGGTGCCCGCATGATCTCCATGAAGAGACTCCGACACCTTATATCCCGACGAAAATCCGAGTCGATCAGTTGCAGACTGCTCCGAATCAAGCGAATAGTCCCGGCCCCGATCCCTTTCAACCCGGGGTTCTGCTGCAGCAATAAGAACACCTCCAGTAGTGCGAAGGGGTGTTTTCGAAACACCGCCGGTTGGCGCGCTTCAATGTAGCCGGCTCTGTGGTGAAATCTGCGATTTAGAACAGTCAGACGTGTTCGGGGAGACAGGTTGATGTTATCTTGGATCTGTTGCAGGAGAATCTCGTTGAGTAGCCGCACCTCCCTGGCAGTTCGGTAATAGCGCTTCATCAGTTTTTCGACGGCCAGATTGGCCGAATCCGTGTATCCGAACTGTGCCGCAATGTCCCTTTGATAATCGAACAGGAGTCGATCTTCTGATCTACCGGATAGGAAGTGCAGGGCGTTGCGGAGTCTCCAGAGGAAGTTTCTACCCCGGAGTAATCCTCTGTATTCCGGCTCTGTCAGGTAGCTGAGCGGAATAAGTTGGTGAAGACTGTCTACACCCACGCAGCGCTGAGCGACCCACTCCATTGTGTGTATATCCCGCAGACCACCCGGACCTTCTTTGAGGTGCGGTTCAAGATTGTAGGTGGTATCGTTGTAACGGAGGTGCCTAGCTGCCTGTTCATTCAATTTTGCAATCATGAACCGATCTGCACTCCACATTTTAGTTGGGCTAGTGCGGGACCTCAGTCGGGTAAGTAGGCTACGGTTGCCGGATAAAATGCGGGATTCCATCAAGTTTGTCATCACGGTCACGTCGCGTTTGCACTGCGCTGTACATTCTTTAAGGGTCCTAACGCTGTGGCCGACGCTGAGTCCAATATCCCAGAAGAAACGAATAAGCTCCTCGGTAAATTCCCGTTGTCTATTCCCTGGTGAGCGGTGGAACAGCACCAGCAGGTCGATGTCTGAACCAGGTTGCAGTTCCTCCCGGCCATATCCGCCAACGGCAATCAGCGCGACCGATCGTTCTCGATCGGTTGCCGGGACAATCGAATTCCAAGCAGCGACTAGAATCTGATCCATCAACCAGGAATAGGCAGAAACGATCTCCTGGGCGGGAGCACCTTTGTGGTGATAGGTCTTCAGTGAGCGACGGCCCTGATCCAACAATAGCCGGGTGTGTTCGATACCCAGAAAGCGCTCGGATTCGACTGGGATTTGCCCCAGGTCTAGGATCCGATTAAGAGGAACGCGCACAACTCAGGTCTCGGTTAGGGCTCAGCAGTCAGAACTTCGTGGCCCTGCTCCAGGACAGCCACTGTGTGTTCCCACTGGGCACTGAGACTGTGATCGCGGGTGACAACTGTCCACCCGTCCGGAAGCAGGCGTGTTTCTTTTCTACCGGCATTGATCATGGGTTCAATTGTAAATGTCATCCCTGGGAC
>JASMJM010000159.1 GCA_030749725.1 Pseudomonadales bacterium
CCTGGCCTTTAGCAACGAACAGGGAAATGTCTTCAAAGTCTTCATCGGAGAAATTGTCCTCCGAAAAACGGTGCGAATCAGACTTGAGAATGGCCACGATCGCTGCCGGATCGGCACCGGCGGAAGCGCGAATGCCCGCCAAACCGGTGTAGTGACTGCCTTTGGCATAGGCGCCGTCCTTGCCCATGTAGTCCCAGCCGTGACATTCCTGGCAGCGCCAGGTGGTGTTCTTGCTCTTCTTCCCTTCCTTGGGATAGGAGGGATGGGTGCCCGATGGCAGATCACCATCGGCAATCTCGTACCACTCGTCATAGAGCTTGCCGCCGCGGGCGATGTTGGACTCGATCTCCTCGGCCAACGACGCGAAAGAAACCAGTAGGAACCCCACTGCGACGAACGCGCTTACGGCTACCCGCGCCATGTGCGACGACCCGGTTTTGCCTTTTCCAGTTTGCACAACTCTATTCCTCCGCATGATGATCAAACGCCTAACAAAGAAGTGGTATAGAGATCCTGCTCACACGTATACGCCACCTGTCGCATGCCGGACCGATGGCGTATCTTCGAGAGCAAGATCTTGACTAACGCCCCGCTGCAAGCTAGCCCCAAATCACGTAACGTGATGGACCCGGTTGTAAACGTTGAATTTACCGGTCGGCGTCGCCAGCCCCTTAATCCGAGCCTTTTCCTCTAGGGTCTTAGAGTCATAGATGACGATTTCACCCTTGGTCCAATTCTTCCTGCCACCCCGTACCCAAACCGAAACCCACACCTCGGAGCCGTCTTTATTGAACTCCGTGTGCACTGCTACGCCTTTTTCGATGGTGGTGACGCGCAGGGTCTTGGCGATCTTGCCGGTCTTCTTATCGAGTACCTTGATGCTCTGGTTGACATCGACCTCGGGAAACAGGGTCTGATCAGCAAAGACGTACGGAGAGTTCGGATGGGTACGGATAAAGAGCCCGGCCCCGTCGGTCGCGGTGCGGTAGCAGATCTTCCAGGCATGCTCCGGATGACCCTTGGGATCGTTACCCCAAGTGGTGATCTTACCCTCGCCCAGATGCACAGTGCCGCCCACCGGGCCGCACTTGGGATCGACCCAGTTAGCACCGGGACCCGGGTGTGGCTTTGTGCCCGTCTCGATGGAAGCGACGAACTTGCGGTCTACCGAATCCATGATCTCGATACGGTTGGAGGCGTTGGCTGCGATCTGGAAATAGCGCAGTTTCGGATCGAAGAAGCCATCGTGCAGGAACTTGTGACTGTTGATTTTATCGATCCTGAGGTTATCCAGGTCACTGTAGTCAACCTGCCAAAGCTGACCAAGTTCCTTGGCCGCGACAATCCAGGTTGGCGCGTGCGGCGAGTTGTAGACAGCCGCAACGCGTGATTCGTTGACGTAGGTGCCGTCCACATCGGTACCGCGTGTGGAGACCACCTTCAATGGTTCCATGGTCAGGGCATCAAGAATAACGAAATGGGGTGGCCAGTAGCTGCCACCGATGACGTATTTGTCCTTCCACTCACCGTAGTGGGAGACCGCGACGTCGCGTGCATCGTAGGCGATCTGGGCCTCGGCCACTAATTGCGGTGGATCCATCCACAGGTCGATCTTGGTCATGCGGCCATCCCTGCCCATGGTGTACCAGAAACGGCCGTCGGAGGACTCCTTCATCGCGTGCACGGCGTAGCCCGTGTCGATGCGGGTCACGACTTCCTTGGTGTCACCATCGATGACGGCAACCTTGCCGGCATCCCGTAGGATGACCAGGAAGAAGTTCTCCCAATTGCGGCCGTGGGCTGGTCTCGACGGATAGGCGGAAGGTTTGATATAGGTCTTCCAACGCTTCTTCATAGTCGCCAAGTCGAGTTCCGGTGGCTCCGGCGCCGGCATCTGGATATAAGTAGCCAGCTTCTTGATTTCGTCCCTGGTGAGGATGTCGTCGAAGTTGTTCATTCCCCCTTCGGTACCCAACGAGATCATTCGTTCGAGCTTTCTCTGGCCGAGCTCCAAGGTGTTCTCAGGTTCCAGGTTCTTGCCCGTGGCACCCTTGCGCAGCACTCCGTGACAACCAGCGCAGCGCTGAAAGAAGAGGGTTTTCGCCTCCTCGAAGTCGGCCTTTGACAGAGTGGGTTCCTCTGCCACGGCAACTGGTGACTGTGCCATGGCGAGCCCTAGCAACAGACACACCGTGAATGTGACCCCATTGATCGCATTTGTCCTCATCGTCAATCTCCACAACTGTTTTCTGGGATAGTTGAGGCTGCGAGGTTAAGAGATGGGGCACTTGGTGTCTTTGATCAAAATCAAATCCGTCTTTTTTTCATGGTTATTGCACCGCGGGCATCAACAGTCAACCATGTTAACCGCCAACCCTCCTTCCGAAGTCTCCTTATACTTCACCTGCATGTCGAGGCCCGTTTGACGCATGGTTTCGATCACCTGATCCAGCGACACGTGGTGATGACCATCGCCCCGCAAGGCAAGCCGGGATGCATTGATTGCTTTAACAGCCCCCATGGTATTGCGTTCGATGCAGGGGATCTGCACCAGCCCACCCACAGGATCACAGGTCAAACCAAGGTTGTGTTCCATCCCGATCTCCGCCGCATTTTCAACCTACCGTGGCGTTCCCCCCATGATGGCAGTTAGTCCGGCTGCCGCCATCGAGCAGGCAACGCCGATCTCTCCCTGACAGCCCACTTCTGCGGCCGAAATGGATGCGTTTTTCTTAAACAGTATTCCAATGGCAGCGGCAGTCAGCAGGAACGTGACAACTGCCTGTTTGGTGCCACCCTTGTCCGGTGTATGTACGAAGCGGATGTAATAGGCGAGTACCGCCGGTATGACCCCTGCTGCACCGTTAGTCGGCGCGGTTACGACTCGTGCTCCGGCCGCGTTTTGCTCGTTGACGGCAAGGGCAAACAGACTTACCCAATCCATCACCGCGAGGGGATCGGGATTTCCACTTTCCATACGGGCCTTAAGATCGCGGTGCAGGTCACAGGCCCGGCGTTTCACTTCCAGACCCCCCGGCAATACGCCCTCGGCGGCACAGCCTTTTTCAATGCATGCGTCCATCACGTGCCAGATCCGGTATAGCCCGTCGAAGACTTCCTCTCGGTCACGGTGCTGAAGCTCATTGGTCAGGGCGAGGTCGGCAATGGCGAGGTCGTGTTTATCACAGAGATACAGCAGTTCTGCCATCGAGTCCATCGGGAAGGGTTGAGTACTATCCTCGACACCACTGCCTGCGATTTCCTCCGATGACAGCACAAACCCACCGCCGATGGAAAAGAAACTTTCTTCCGCCAGCTTGCGTCCCTCGTCATCGAACGCACTGAAGGTCATACCGTTGGGATGGGACGAAAGTACAACGCCTTCGTTAGCATGGATGTGTTCGTCTGGATCGAATCGGACACTGTGTTTACCAAGCAGACTGAGTTCTCCCGTGTCGGCCACGCTCGCCACCGACTCAGCGATTGCCTCGATGTTCAGATCAGCGGGCGTTTCCCCCAGCAGTCCCAACACGATCGCCTGATCTGTACCATGCCCGTGCCCGGTCATCGCCAGGGAACCGAACAGATCGACGCGCAGCCCTGCTACTCTGTTAAGCAGTTTATCTCCCTCAACAGCCAACAGGAATCGACGAGCCGCGATCATGGGGCCAACGGTATGAGAGCTGGACGGTCCGATGCCGACTTTTAACAGATCGAAAACGCTGAGGCTCATGCTGCTCGTTTCAGCGACCGGTGAAACGCGGTTCCCGCTTCTCCTGAAACGCCTGCACCGCCTCGGTGTGATCCTCTTTGGTCATGGAGATCTCTTCCATTGCCAGGGAAACGGGCAGCACCAGATTGGAGAGTTCCTTGATCAGCTTGTTCACCGAAATCTTGGTCGACTGGATCGCATAGGGAGGACCTGCTGCGAGCCGCTCTGCCAGCGCCAGCGCGACGGGTAGCGCCTGCCCTTCTTCCACCACCTCGTTTACAAGACCCAGATCAAACGCCTCGTCGGCGGTGATCAGATCGCCGGTCATGAGGAGTTGCTTAGCACGGTTGACGCCCACCAACAACGGCCAGATAACGGCGCCGCCATCGCCGGCAGTGATACCCATCTTGACGTGGGGATCGCCGAATTTAGCCGGTTTGGCAGCGATCACTACGTCACAGAGGAGGGCAATGGTGGCGCCGAGGCCGACCGCTGCACCATTGACCGCCGCGATCAGTGGTTTCTCGAAATCGAGGATGCCATCGACGATTCTGCGGGCCTCCTGCATCATGCTGAGCCCCGACTTGCGTGCCGCCTGCCCATCCCTGTCCGGTCCGAAATCGCCACCCGAACAGAAGCCACGCCCTGCTCCCGTAAGGACTGCGACACGCACATCCGTATCCGTTTCGATATCCCGAAACAGCGTCGTTAGCTCAGAGTGCATGGTGCCATTGACCGCATTGAGACGTTCCGGACGATTGAGTGTCAGGATAGCAATCGCGTCTCTCTTCTCTATGTTAATCGCATCGTAGTCTTGTTGGTCGATCATCAGTATGTCTCCTCCTTGGGGTTGTATGATACTTTAACTTAACGAACCAAGTGCTGCAGCCAGAACTTCCTGAGGCTAGTGTACTGCCCCACAATTAAGTGGCCTTATTCACTGGCCTATTCTGTCCCTGGACTTCGTTGCTCGTCCTTATGGGTGCCCAACCCACGGCGTCCTCTCGCCTTGCCAGGAACAAAATATACCGACCGAATAATGGCCACTTAATTGCGGGACAGTACACCAGCTCTCATCCACGAGCAAAATGGTCACGGCTGCTGGATCGAGTGCCAGTAGCGCCGTTCAGTATTCCTGTAGGCCGACACCCGCACCGGTCGATCGGCTTGCAGGTGGATGGTCACCGCACCGGACCGGACCGAGCAGTATTGTAGGCATGGATACCGCGCGCCTGGTAGCGCTGGCGAACAGCTCTGTCCGGGTGCTTGAAGCGATTGTTATAGCCGGAAGAAAACACCACATAGGTGGGATCCACGGCATTGATAAAGGCTGCCGAGGACGAAGTTCGGCTGCCGTGATGGGGAGCGACCAACACGTCTGCCGACAGAGACCAATGCTTAATCAACTCTCTTTCGACAGCAGCTTCAATATCTCCCGGAATCAGGATGCCTCTGTCGCCGCTGGTCACTTTCAGTACACAGGATCGGTTGTTCTCATTGGATGGGAGGGTCGTGGAAGGGTGCAGGTATTGGAATTGCACGGAGCCCCAATACCAGGATTCTCCTGCCACACAGGGTCTGACCAGTCTCGATGTCCGCGTCTGTGAAATGAAGCGTTGCACCGACCCACTGATAACATTGTGAGTGGGTATTCTGCTGATTACGGCATCAGCGCCGCCGGAATGATCGTTCTCGGCATGACTGATAACGGCGTAATCCAGTCGCCTAATAGCTGAGCTTCTTAGATGGGGTACCACCACCGTTTCACCAAGATCGTAGCGATCAGAAAACCTTCCTCCCATATCGAAGACGAGCCCTCGATCAGATGTCTTCACGACCACTGCCAGGCCCTGCCCCACATCCAGCACGGTGATCACTGCTTCATCGTTTTCCAGACGATGTTGGAGTGGTTTGAACAATGGCAACAGCAGCACGACTCCCAGCCAGCGACCGGGAAAGCCTGCCGGCGCCAACAGAAGTGTCGTTGCCAGCAAGGCAAGTGTAACCGCCGGCAGACTGTGAGCGGGAGGAACCCAGATGTAATTCTGTGCCGCCATGAATTGCATGAACTGCCACAGCACGGCTAACAGTTTGTCTGTTCCAAACAGTATGAAGCCTGCCAGAGGATCACTAACGAGCAGGGCCAGGCTTGCCAACAGAACACCCGGTACGATCAACAGACTAATCCACGGAATTGCAATCATATTGACGATTGGCGAAAGCAGCGCCACCTGCATGATCAGATATCCCAGCAAGGGGAAAAGTGCGATAAACACGACCCATTGGGATTTTCCCGCCAACTGCAGTAATCTGCCGAGCCGCAGTGGCCTGTCATCTGCCAGTCTGCCGACGAAAACGTAAAGTAAGAAGGTGACCGCGCCAAAGGAGAGCCAGAAGCCAGTTGTCCATACCGCCAGTGGGTCAACTGCATTGATGGTCAGAAGTGCCAGGCAGAAGATATGTGATGTTGGGATCTTTCTCTGAGTCAGTTGTCCCAGCATGACAGCGCCGACCATTACCGTCGCTCTCTGCGTGGGCAGGCCAAAACCGGCAATGGCGCTATACAGTACGGCACAGACAATAGCCGCCAAAGGCGGAAGTCTGGTGGCTAGCGCCAACGGGGCAAACAATCTACTTGCCCAATTCATCAGTCGGTAGGCCATGCCGGCGACCAGACCGATGTGCAGTCCGGAGATAACCAACAGATGATTGGTGCCTGTCTTGCTCAGCACCTGCCACTGCTGCGGCGAGATCTGATAACTCTCCCCGATCACCAGGGCGATCATCAAGCCGCGATGCGGTGAATCCGGTAACAGCGCAGTTATGCTGGCTCGCAACCAGTACCTCAGTTGATGAATCAACTCCCTGTGGTCGCTGCCGGCAAGTCTGCGGTTATTACCGTCCTGACGAATATAGCCGGTAGCGGCAATATCCCGCTGGAACAGCCAGGCTTCATAGTCGAATCCGGCCGGGTTAGCGTTGCCATGGGGTCGATTCAAGCGTACTGTTAGATGCCATCTTTCTCCAGGCCGAACAATATCGTTTTGATACCAGCTCAAGATAAGGCGGCCGTCGATTTCACAGGCAGTTCGGCTCGGATTCAAAGCCGGACAGTTCAGTACCTCATCCACCGTGAACTCAAACCGTTGTGACTGTGCATTGAGCCTGGGCAGGCTGGCAATTACCCCGGCCACGCGGATGTCCTTTCCCTCCCACGCCTCGGGAATCCACTGTGCAGATCTCTCAGTCGCGTAATAGATACCCCAACTCATACCCAGGGCCACCGCAGCGATGGATCGGAGCGGCTTGTATATGGAAGCCAGCAGGAAACAGAGCAGCAAGAAAACAATCCATAGCGGGCTAGGCAAGTGAGGTATGAAACTGATGCTGACGATACCGAGGGCGCACGCCAACATCCACCGGCTCACGTTTAATCAACCAAATTCAGGTCTGCCATGTAAACCTTTGTAGCTGAATTCGGTCTCCTGCGTTAGGGCTTTTGGCCCTAATCCGGATGGGCGGCCTCTTAAGCCGCGGTAATCCATGTCTGACATCAATCAGACAACGACCCAATGCATCCAAGGGGCATACACGATACTGGCTTGGGAATACAGGGGATTCATTGCATAATAGCCGCCTTCGATGAGAGCGAATGCATGCAGCACCTAACTAAGTATCTACCGACTCGTGAACAGTTGCGTCAAACCCGCACGCTGCGCTTTCTGGGCGAGTTGATATTCGCACCCAACCTATGGCACTTTAACCGTCACTCGGTTTCCTATGCGTTTCTGGTGGGTTTCTTCTGCTGTTTCCTTCCCATACCGTTCCAGATGATACCGGCGACGGTTCTGAGCATCTGGATTGGCTGTAACATGCCGCTTACCATCGCCCTCGTGTGGATCAGCAATCCCATCACCGTTCCACCCATGTTTTACTTCACCTACCGGTTGGGTTGCTGGATATTGGGTGAACGTCAAGATGTTGAAAAGATCGTCATCTCACTGGAATGGTTAGGTGCGCAACTGGCTGTCGTGTGGAAACCGTTGCTGCTGGGATCCTTGGTCTGCGGCATTACTTTTGGATTAACGTCTTTCATCCTGGTTAGAATCTACTGGCGCTGGAAAGTGAGTCGCAACTGGCACTTTCGTAAACTGCTGCGCTCCTGAACGGTGCTACTCGGTGCGCAGTACTTCGGAAGGATTGAGCAAACTGCTGCGCTCCTCAATGGTGCTACTCCGTGCGCAGTACTTCGGAAGGATTGAGCTGAGCCGCCCGGTAGGCTGGATACAGCGTCGAGACAAAGCTGATCACGATGGTAACGATAAAGATAAGGAGCAGATCGGTCAGCCTTAGGTCGGAGGGAACTGAATCAAAATAGGTACCTCCCAGCACGCGTAAGTTCAACAGCTGTTCGAACCAGGCTACGATCTCGGTAATGTTGATTGCCAGCACGATACCGAGCACCATCCCAAGGAGAGTTCCGACGATACCGATCACCGATCCCTGCACCACATAAATGCCCATAATAGTAGCCGGACTTACGCCTAGAGTTCTCAGCATTGCAATGTCCGCTTTCTTGTCATCTACCAGCATGATCAGACCTGACACAATGTTAAAGGCAGCGATCGCTACAATAAGCAACAGCAGTAGAAACATCATGGTTTTTTCCATGCCGATGGTCTGAAAGAGATCGCCATAGGTAGCTGTCCAATCAACGCCTTCGTACCTGTCAGGCCCGAGCGCCGCCACCGTCTGACGGATGATATGGGGTGCAGTGAACAAATCGTCGACTTGAACTCTGATGCCGTGCACTTCGCGTTCCAGCATCAGTATTCCGGCGATGTCGGCCACATGCATCAAGGCGAGGGTATAGTCCAGCTCAGCTCCTACTCTAAACGTGGCGACCAGCGTAACCTTGACCATTTTGGGCAGAACGCTACCACCTGCCTTGGATGGCTGCGGTACGATCAGGGTCAATTCATCGCCGACGCCGACACCGAGGGAGTAGGCCAATTCACGACCCAGCACAATACCGTCCCTGCCCTCTCGCAGGTCGGCAAGTGAACCACGCTCAATGTGAGCCGGTATGATGGAGACATGCCCTTCTCTTTCCGGCAGGATTCCATACAGAGCGACCACGTTGACGCTGCCCCTTTGAGTCAGCATGCCTTGTGTTTCTATAAAGGGAGCAGTGCCCTGTACCTGCTGCTGGCCTTCGATGGTTGCTGCCAGCTGCAGCCAATTATCCAGATCAATGCTGTGATCGCTGCTTTGAATGACGCCGTGGGGGATCACTTCCAGAATGCTGTAACGTAGCGCCCGGTCGAATCCGTTCATCACCGAGACGATAGTCACAAGAACAACTACGCCGAGAATCAAGCCCAACAGGGAAACCAGGGATATGAAGGAGATGAAGTGATTTTGCTGTCGTGCGCCCGTATATCGAATACCGATCCACATCGAGAATCTGCCGGACATGGATTAATTACTCCTGTGCTTCGGCAGCATCCCGGGGCGGAGCATCACGACCCTGGACTCGCCAGCACACCGTTGTGTAATCGTACCTGACGATCCATCTTAGCGGCTAGTGATGAATTGTGGGTAACCACCACAAAACTGGTCTGCATCGTTTCACTCAACTCGAGCATCATCTGATTGATCTGATCACCCGTTTCTTCGTCCAGGTTGCCAGTGGGTTCATCTGCCAGCACACAGGCAGGCCGCGTCACTAACGCTCGCGCAACAGCGACTCTCTGCCTTTCACCTCCTGACAGTTCTGCCGGTCTGTGCTCTGCCCTGTCTTGCAGTCCAACCCGCTGCAGCATCTGCATGGACTCCTGCCGCGCGCCGGCAACGTCGAATTTACGGATCAGCAACGGCATAGCGACGTTTTCCAAGGCAGAAAACTCAGGCAGCAGATGATGAAATTGATATACGAATCCCAGGGTTCGATTTCTGAATTCTCCCCGTTCTTTTTCCGCCAAGGCAAAGATGTCCTTACCATTTATCTTTACCTCACCGCCTTCGGGCTGATCCAGACCTCCCAGCACGTGTAACAGGGTACTCTTACCACTCCCTGACAGGCCGACAATAGCCACCCTCTCTGCTGACTTGATCTCGAGATCCACCCCCTTGAGCACGTGCAAGGGCTGGGGTCCCTCCAGATAAGACTTGTGAATTCCACTGGCCTGCAACACAAGACGGTTGTCCAACACGCTACTCATAACGAAGGGCCTCAGCAGGATGCGTCCTGGCTGCCTTGACGGCCGGAAAGATCGTAGCGCAGCTACAGATAACAAGCGTCACACCGCACACCGACAGCAAATCGCCAACAAGGATCTGCGATGGCAGATAGTTGATGAAGTATTCACTCATGATGTTCAATTGAAAGACGCGTTCTATCCACAGGTAGATGTCACTGATCCACCAGGATAACGAGATTCCTAAAGTGGCACCGAGCAGGACTCCCACCAACCCTATCATGGTGCCATACAACATGAATATACCCATGATGGTAGCCGGGCTTGCCCCCAACGTTCTTAAGATTGCTACGTCACCTTTCTTGTCGGTCACCATCATGACCAGGCTGGATACCACATTGAACACGGCTACCGCTACCACCAGCAGCAACAATAAGAACATGGTGGACTTCTGCATGCGGATGGCCTGATAGAGATTACCGTGAATGGTATGCATCCAGGACTGTGCGTAGAGGTCATCGTCATTCAAGTCCGACAACAGCTCTCGCAACACGGTACTTACGGTAAACAGGTCCTGCATCAATACCCGCATGCCCTGTACACCGGTAGGCAACTTCAGAATTCTGGCAGCATCCTGCAGGTGTATGAGAACCAGGGTTCGATCGATGTCGGCGCCCATGCGAAAAATACCGGCCAGGGTAAATCGCTTCAAACGTGGTAGGGGGCCAACCAGGGTGAGGGTGGCGTCCGGTAGCACCATAGTTACCTGGTCACCCACTGACAGTTCCAGTTTTCGGGCGAGCGGCTGACCCATAACCAACCCAAACCTGGTCTGGTTCAACTGCTCGAGAGAGCCTTCGATGAAAAACTCACCGATTATCGAGACCTCCTTCTCAAGCTCGGGCTCAATGCCCGAAAACGACACACCCTGAATCTTTTGCCCGCTCATAAGCAAGGCGGACCCATTGATAAACGGCGCTGAAGCGATCACTTGCCGGTGCGCTTCCAGCTTGCCGCCCAGTTCCTTCCAGTTTGCCATCGACGTTCTGCTCACAATTGCACCATGGGGTACCACACCAAGCACCCGCTCCCGCAACTCTTTGTCAAAGCCATTCATCACGGAAAGTACCACGAGCAGAACCGCCACACCCAGTATCAGACCCAGCATGGATATCAGCGATATCAAGGAGACAAATTGATTACGCCTCTTTGCGCGGGTATAACGCAATCCCACAAACAGAGGCAGAGATCGATACATGGCTGGCAGAATCGGTATAGCTTCAAGCTTGGATTGTTCTAGAATATCAGGTATCAACGTGCAATGGGATTGTCGATTCATGTCAAGGGGCGATATCGATCGGCGGGATTACTTCCGCATCAGCGACTCCGTCTACATCGAATACAAGGTTGTACCCAAGGAGCGCGTTTTCACCGCCAGCCGGCAACCCCCCTATGAAGTCTCTGCCCGGTTCACGTTGCTGCGGGACATGTACGTGCTTGAATTGGAGTCCAGTCAACTGCTTCGATCCCTGATCGATTCGGATCGCAAACTGGGTGATTTCCTGAGTACCGTTAACCGGCGCATTGAAATGATGGCGTGCATCCTGTCGGCAGACGAGCTGACACCTGGGCAGCGCCCTGCAGGTTATGTCACGATAAGCGAAGGGGGCATCTCATTCCAAGTAGACGAACTGCTGCCAGCCGGCACCTATCTGGGATTGAAGCTACTCTTTCACCCATCCCTGTTGGGATTGACGCTGTATGGCGAAGTTAAATATTATCGTCTGACGGATGAGGGCGCACACTATGTGGCTGGCGTTC
>JASMJM010000160.1 GCA_030749725.1 Pseudomonadales bacterium
CGGTAGAGGAGCGCAACGCTCTTGTCGCTGAATATAACACGCTGGGCGATCAGCATCGGCTTCTTGTGGAGCAATTCAACGACCGGGCTGCAGAATTTCAACTGGAGATTGAGTCCAGGGGAGAAGCAGTTAAAGCGGCAAAAGAAGAGCACGAACGAAGGATCGACGGAATTGACGCATGGTCGAAAGACAAGAGGGATGAATCCTTTTTCCTGGAGCTGAACCGCCTTTACGCAGCGGTAACGGAGATGGATCGAGCATCCGGGACCAGATCGCGGTCGGCTGGAAACACACTGAGATCTCTGCGCAGCGAACTGGGAGAGCACGCCAGGGCCACGCAGGATGAATCGGAGTATGGTCTGCTGGTTGTTCCCGTCACCATCAATGGCAAAGAAACCATCTACATGCTGCTGGATACGGGTGCGTCACGTATGACCATCACGCCGGAAGTCGTACGCGTTCTGAATCTAACGACCGGGGATGCCATCGAAATGAACGTTGCCGGTGGATTGACGGTGGCAGGCCCGGAGGCGGTTCTCGCCGAGGTCTCTTTGTATGGCGCGACAGCGCTTGATATACCTGCTGCCGTTATCCCGAACTCGGACCTCGGGGTGGATGGCCTGCTGGGACGAAGCTTTTTGAAACGATTCATCCTTCACATCGATGATTCAAAGTCCCCGAGCGTAGAACTCACCCCACGATAGGCCGTGAGCACCCCACGATAGGCCGTGCACACTACGATAGGCCGTGAACACCCTACGATAGGCCGTGAAGGACAGGGCAGCATCTTGCCACAATCTGATGGCGGCACTGGCGCTTACCCGCCAACGAGACAATTGTGTCGAACTAACGACCCTGATCCATACGTGTCAGCGCATTCATATATCCATGTACCCGGAACATGGCACCAACGCCCATCATTTCAAGATCCGTATTCAGCGTCTCCTTCATGGTCAGGAATCCTGGCCCGCCCGGCGCCATCATTTCGCCGGCGATAGATTGTACCTCTGATTCCAACTGATCAGCCGGTACTGCAACACTGACGAGACCAAACTGTTCCGCCTCCATTCCATTCAGTCGTCTGCCCGTCATCAGCAGGTAGCGTGCTTTTTTTGGGCCCAGCAGTACCTGCCAGAGTGGCATGCTGGTGACGCCGTTGAGCGCACCACGACCAAAAGTCTCAGGCGGCATGTGACCGAGCACGGCGTCCTCAGCCGCGACTGAAATGTCGCAGACGAGTTGCAGGTAGCACCCCCCGGCGAGACAGAAACCATGAATCTGTGCGATGGTAGGTTTCGGGCAGTTCCAGATGCGCATGTATCTGTTCTCGATCCCACGAAGTCGCGTCAGTGCGTTGTTGGTGTTCCAGCCTTCATCCGGAGGGGTGATGTAGTAGGATCCGTTACGCTCATAGCCTGAGCAGAAGGAGCGCCCCGCGCCCGAAAGCACGATCACGTAAACGTCGTCATCCTTCTCGGCCTCGGTGAACGCCGCATCGATGTCGTCAAGAAGTTGAAAGTCGAGGGCATTGTGTCGTTCCGGTCGATTCATTTCTATGCGGGCGATGTGATCTTTTACCGAGTAGTTAACTGTTTCCATTGTAGATCTCCGTTACTGTAAGCGTGATAAGGATACCACTTTGCGATCGTACCGAGGTCCCGGCGCATCGCTGCGTGTCCCATATGGCAAGCTACGCTATTGGCATCTATCGACTCGTGGCAGCGTTAAATCAGCGATGCTCTCGATCAGCCAGCAGAAAGAGAATCAATCCCAGTAGTGCCCATCCCAGCACCATGATCCACTCCTGCGGCCACAGCAAGGCGGAGGGGCTGCCGGGGAGGTAGACGATGCCGATGGCGATGGACAGGATCAGGGCGGTATAGCCGACAAACTTACCCTGTCGCACCTTAAAGGGTCTGACCATATCGGGCTCGCTTGAGCGTAGCTTGATAAATGCCCAGGCAACCATGGCATAGGCGATGATAATCGCGAAACTACTGGCATCGATGATCCACACCAGGATGGTGCGTCCGAAAAAGGGAGAGATACAACTGAGCAGTCCGATCAGCAGGATAGCCCAGTAGGGGGTGTTATATCGGGGATGTAATTTCCCAAACAAGGTGGGGAGCATGCCCGATTGAGCCAACGCATAGATGACCCGACTACCGCCGATGATAAACGCGTTCCAACTGGGGAGTATGCCGCCGATCCCGGCGACCACCATCAGGTTGCCGGCCCAGTTTCCCCCCCAGACGGCCGCGGCCGCATCCGGCGTCGCCATTCTGCTGTTCTGTAACTCGGTGGGGTTAAGGGCGAAGGAGACGCCGATCGTGATCAAGGCGTACCAGATTACCGCCAGAATTACCGAGACAACCAGCAGTTTCCCGATCAGCTCGGTGGGCAGATTGATCTCTTCCGCGGACTGGGGAATAATGTCGAATCCCACCATCAGTGCCGGCACCATAATCAGCACCCCCAACGATCCCGTTAGGCCGTCAACCAATAGTGGTTCAGTGTTGCTAACGCTGCCACTCGTGAACGCACCTGCAAGGAACATCACTCCCACCATAAAGAACAGTCCGGTAATAATAGTCTGCACGATGGCGGCCAACTTGATGCCTAGAAAATTGATGATGGTCATCACGATGGCACCGGCAACCCCGATGGCCACAAGGCTCAGATGGACGTCCGCCCCCAATACACTCCACAGACGAATTGCCTTCATATCTGGAAACAGGTATTCCATGGCGGTGGGCAGGGCCGCCGATTCGAAAACCGGTATGGCTACGTAAGCCATCACGATGGCCCAGGTACACACGAATGACAGGGTTCGCCCGAATGCCCGCATGGTATAGACGTGTTCACCACCCGCTTTCGGCATGGCGGCAGCGAGTTCGGCGTACGTGAGGCTGATAAAGATAACGGCCGTACCGCCCACGGCAAACGCGAGGATGGCCCCGAGAGTGCCCGCTCGATGTAACCATTCACCTGTCAGGAGGACCCAACTCCAGCCGATCATGGCCCCAAAGGAGAGGGTGATTACTTCGCGCCGGGAAAGCACCTTGGCAAAGCTGGCTTCGGACATATTGTTTTTGACTGTTGCGAATGCAGTTGAGTCAATCGGCTATGGCACCATACACAGCCGCGCGCAGTTGCCTGCGAAAGGGATAGCAGCCGGAGGGCAGCAGTTGGGTCAGAAACAGCAGTGCCAGATCCTCCTCCGGTGAAATGAAGAAGGCGGTAGACGCTGCACCCCCCCAGTAGTATTCACCCGACGTACCGATTACCTGGGCGACAGTAGGATCGAGCAGCACAGCGAAGCCGAGCCCAAAGCCAATGCCTTCCATGGTGGTTTCGGTAAAACGAGGTTGTCCCATGGCCGCCAGATCACAATTGTCAGGGAGGTGGTTGGCTGACATATACTCGAGGGTGCGCGAGCCGATGATACGCTCTCCTTGCAGTTCGCCTCCGTTACACAGCATCTTGCAGAAGTTCAGGTAGTCATGGGCGGTAGAGACCAGACCTCCCGCCCCTGAGAAGTAGGTGCGCGGCTTGATATAGATACTGTCAGCCGGCGGGTCGCTCAACACATAGCTGGCTTCATCTTCCCCGCCGCGTCGATAGCAGGCTGCGAAGCGATCCACATGATGTTCCGGGACCTGGAAGCCGGTATCCGGCATATCGAGTGGATCGAAGATGCGCTCCTGCAGATACTGATCGAAGGGCTGTCCCGAAATCACTTCACACAGGTAGCCGACCAGATCGGTAGAGATCCCATAATTCCATTCGGAGCCGGGATCGCAATAAAGCGGCAGTTCGCCGAGGCGTTCCACCATGCTGGCCAGGGTGCCGTCGCCCGCCCGCAACTCCGCTCTGCGGTAGAGTTCACCCACTGGTGTTTCGCCGCCACTACCTATGAGACCGGAGCAATGCATGAGAAGGTCGCGAATCGTCATCGCCCTGGTGGGGTCCCGTACCTGGTAGTCATCCACCGTACCGCCGTCGAAGACCTTGAGATCGGTAAGTTCAGGAATCAGGTTGCCGGCTGGTTCATCCAGTTGAAAGCTGCCTTCCTCGTAGAGCATCATCAAGGCGATGCTGGCAATCGGTTTGGTCATGGAGTAGATGCGAAAGATGGTATCGACCGCCATCGGTTTGCCGGCTTCGTCATCCATATTTCCGTGAATGGTGTGGTGCACCACCTTACCATCTCTGGCGACCATGCAGACGGCACCTGGGACCTTTCCATCGTCGACGTAGCTCTGCACCAGATTGGTCAGGTTCTTCAGTTTACTGCCGGACATGCCCACTTCCTGCGGACCTGTTTCGGCCTTTTCGATCCGTGGGCGCGTTGCTCCACTCATGGGGTACTCCTTGTCACTAACCGCCGTTGGGCGTGTTGGTTATGCTGAGATCATGCCTTAAATAGGTGGGCAAGCCAAACGTGATCTCTCAACGCCCGTTTGGGAGCCCGCTAGGGACCCATTCGAGGGCCCATTCGGGAACCCATTCGGGAACCCATTCGAACAAGCGTTTTATGGTAGATTATGGATGGGTACAACCGGAGTCTGTTATGTCTGATACTGCGACCATCCACATCCCGGGACCGGCCGGGCAACTCGAAGCCTGCTATACGGAGCTGGAAAGGAAGGGAGACGCCGGTGTAATCTGCCATCCGCATCCCCTCTACGGTGGCTCAATGGATGACGCAGTGGTCGCCGCCCTGGAACGAGGGATGCAGAGTCGGGGTATCAGCACAGTTCGCTTCAACTTTCGCGGCGTAATGGGCAGCGAAGGCAGACACGATCGGGGTGTGGGCGAGGTGGATGATGTGAAGGCGGTGATGAACTGGCTGACCGGGGAGCACGGCGCGGGAAAATTCTGGTTGGCTGGTTATTCGTTCGGCGCCGTCGTGGCGGCGCGTACTGCCGCCACCTGCGGCTTTGCTCTGCAGCAACTGATTCTGGTGGCACCGGCGATGCAGTTTCCGCCGGACTTGGGTGAATTCTCGTGCCCGACGATGGTGATTCAGGGGAAACGGGATGATATCGTCCACGCCGATCAGGTCCAGGAGTGGCTGGCGTCTTTGCAGTCACCTTCCGATTATGTGGAATTGCCCAACGCAGATCATTTCTTTTCTACTGAGCTGGGAGACATCGTCACGGCATTAGATGGTAGACTGGCTTGATGGCGATCGAAGCGACCATCTATGGGCCGGGCCAGATCGCGGGCATGAGGGTGACTTTTTCGAGGATTCCGATCGAGCTAAGAATCGCGGCAGACTGCGGTTGTCAAGAGAGTGACTTGTCCGAGGATTCCGATCGAGGTAAGAACCGTGGCAGGCTGCGGTTGGCAATAATGAAGTGACGAGGAGACCAGATTCTGAACGAGCAAACAGCACATCTGAACATCGACATAGCAAAAACGGGTTACGCCATCCGGGAGGAACCCTATTACCTACCGTTAGGTGACGAGATCGAGATTTTTCTGGCGGCATACGATGAGAAATTACCGGTGCTGTTAAAGGGCCCCACAGGCTGCGGCAAAACAAGATTTGTTGAATATATGGCGTATCTGCTGTTTCGCTCAGAGCACAGTGACGAGGAACGGCGCACAGTGACCAGCCCGCTTCTGACGGTGGCTTGCCATGAGGATCTGAGTGCTACCGATCTGGTTGGCCGGTTTCTGCTGCAGGGCGAGGAAACAGTCTGGCAGGACGGTCCATTGACTCGCGCAGTGCGTGAGGGTGCCATCTGCTACCTGGATGAAATCGTCGAAGCCAGAAAAGATTCCACCGTGCTGATTCATTCACTCACAGATCACCGCCGCATCCTGCCGATTGAAAAGAGGGGCACGATACTGGATGCCCACGATAACTTCCTGCTGGTGATCTCCTATAACCCCGGTTATCAGAATGTGCTCAAGGATCTGAAGCCGAGTACCCGCCAACGATTTATCTCCATCCAATTCGATTATCCCAGCGAGGAGGAGGAGGCCAAGGTCATCTGCCATGAAAGTGGGGCGGAAGAGGGCATCTGCGCGGATCTGGCGTTGTTGGGAGCAAAGATAAGGAACTTACGCCAGTACGGATTTGATGAAGGAGCCAGTACTCGGCTGCTGGTCTATGCAGGACAGCTCATCGGCAAAGGAATCGATACACGGCGTGCCTGTGATGTGGCCATCTGCAGAGCAGTAAGCGACGATCCGGATGTGCAAAAGGCGATTGCAGAACTGGTTTCCACCGTATTCCCCCATGGTTGAACCTCGCCGCTGCCATGGATGATGACCGCAAGAGGGTAGAGCAGCACCTGGGCGACCTCAAGCCGGAACTGGCTGAACGATTTGTCTCTGTCTTAACCGATCTACAGAATCTTGAACCGGACGCGATTTCTGCGTGGGTGGATATCTGCGAGCAGATGGCGTCGTCTGGCTGGCATACCTGGGAGAGTACCCTCGCTTACATCGACATCAGTGCAGAACTGGCGGGACAGTGGGATAAGGAAGTGCTGCTGGCCTGTGGTGAGCATGGTATTAAGCTATGTCAGCTCTCCCACGAAGCTGCCACCGCTTATCTGAAGGGTGTCGCTAAATTGCTCGCTCTAGGTCTGCTTGACTACAGGGAGAAGTGGCAGCAAACAGGGGATCTCGTCACCACTACGCATCAATCGACGAGTACACTGACAGATTATTTTCGAGTGGGCAGTATTATTGCCGGCGCCTATCCGCCGCCGGAATTTGTCACCTGGATCGATCTGGCAGCCGAGTTTGCCAGGCACGAACTCCCCGGATTGAATGCACTCCTTGCTGTATGCAAACAAACAGAGAGTCGACATGATTTGCCCTGGTCCTACGCCAGAAAACTGCATGCGGTTGGCGGGCAGATCTGTATCGATTACCTATCCATCTATCCGCGACTCAGCAGAATTGTGGGCGGTCGCCTTCTGAATCCACTGCAGGATCTGCTTCTCAAAATGGCTGCGGACGAGAAGGAAGGCGTCGAATTTCTGCACAGCATCGCCAATGGTTTAGGCCAGGAGGAGGATACCAGCGAGAGGGTGTTGGCAAGCTGCATGCCGCTGGCTGAAGTGCATCCAGTGCTGGTAAACCGTTTCATATCCAGTCTGGATAGATTGCCCCTCGGCTCTCCCCATCAATGGAAGCCGTGGGTCGATGAGGGTGTGGCAGTTGCCAAGGCAAATCTGCAGGCAGGCGAGGCCTATTTTGATCTGGAATCTGCAACTTCCCAGGATCTCCTCAACAGACTGGTGGGCCAGGTCAACTTCTCCGACTACCAGCGACTGTTTCATCTGTACAGCGAAGGGATTTCCGGCAGGAGATTCAAAATCGAGGAATTGAAAGACGCCCACGGATCCTACCGTGAACTGCCGACGTCGGATGGTGATCATATCTATTTGCCGGTTTCTCTGAACGAGTATGATGAGGCGCGAGAAAACTTCCTGCTGTATAAGTTAGCGCTCCTGCATCAGTTGGGATTCTATGAATGCGGTACCTTCGATTTCTGGTTTGCTGACAGCAGCGATCCCTATGCAACCTTCTTCGGCCAATTCGAACACAGTGACTTGGCTACTGCTCTATTCCAGATCCTTGAAGATGGGCGCATCGACTGGTATCTGACGAGGCGCTACAAGGGAATTGCCAAGGAACTCGCCTGGTTGATGCAGAGCGTTCTGCTGCAGCGACCTGCCCTCACAAATCTGCGGGCAGAGGGAGAACAAGAAATCTCTCTGCTGCTGGAAGCCATGCTCCAGCATACCCTTGGTAAGAGGGAGTTTGAGTTGCCCGTTCGGGGAACTGTTCTGGAACCGGTTCTCGATAGACTGCTGAGTCATATTGCACCCCTCAAGCTTGCCGGTGCATCCGTAAGCGACACGATGCGAGCGGTCGAGCTGTGTTACCAGTTGCTTCAGGCATACGCCGGTGACGATCAAGTCAGCTCAGTTGATCCAGGCACGCCGGACAGTGTGCGTCAGCGTGAGTTGCGCCAATGGATGCCGGAGCCGGTGTTTTACCGTGGCAAGATGGACCCGGACCAGATCATGCTGAGACTGCAGTTGGCGACGGTTGAGGAAGTGTTGGACGATCTGATGGATGGGCAACAGATGACCGCCCTGTCCGATCTGATCGATCAGTCCAAGGTAAAGATCGAAAAGCTGGCCAAAGGCGATGTCAAGGATGCGATGGGGATGTTCCTGACCGATCTTGACAAACAACTGGAGGAAGGCGTAATCGAAGAGGAACTGGAGGAGGAGGTATCAGATTTCAGGGGCATGATGCAGTCGGCTGATGCTTCCCAGAGGGCCGCCCAGGTCTTTCTCTATGACGAGTGGGATCATCTGATCCGTGATTACCGCAGGAAATGGTGCAAGCTGCACGAAATCACCCTGGATGCAGCAGATCAGAGCTTCGTTGCAGACACCGTACGGGAACACAAGGGGATTCTGTCCCAGATTAGAAGGCAACTGCAGATGCTTAAACCTGAACTGCAGAGAAAGGTGAAGGGTCTCCTGGATGGCGAGGACATCGATCTGGATCGGGCGGTGGATTCCATCGTGGACTTGAAATCAGGACACAGTGCCAGTGACAAAATCTACGTGCAGAGGCTGAAAAAGGAGCGGGACGTGGCGGCCCTCTTCCTGTTGGATATGAGTGCCTCCACCGATGACCGCATACCCAACCCGTCTGCAGATGCAGAACGCGAGCGTGAAGCGAAGCAGGCCGACGCAAGCGATCCGGACGATTTCCTGACAACTTACTACGCATCCGAATCGTTAGCGCCGGATGTTCCCAAGAGGCGCATCATCGATGTGGAAAAGGAATCGGTGGTGTTGATGGCTGAAGCGCTCGAGGAGTTGGGTGACAGCTACGCGGTCTGTGGATTCTCCGGTTACGGCAGGGACCAGGTCGACTATTACCTGTGTAAGAGCTTCGACGAAAAATATAACTATGACGTGAAGGGGCGGATCGGTGCCATCAAGCCCTGCCGCAGCACGCGCATGGGCCCAGCCATCCGGCACGCTTGTACCCAGCTAGCGGGAACGGAATCCCGGATCAAGGCGCTGATTATCATCAGCGACGGTTACCCACAGGATTTCGACTATGGCAAGGACAGAAATCTGCGGGAATATGGCATACAGGATACGACCAAAGCCTTGTCTGAGGCGAGACAGAAAGGGATTCAAACGTTCTGCCTGACCGTCGATCCGTCCGGTCACGACTACCTTCGGGAGATGTGCCCGGATCAGCAATATATGGTGATACAGGATATTAACCAGTTGCCCAACGAACTATCAAAGGTGTATCACGGCCTGACCTCATAGCGATACACATGGCAGAACCGGCTGGCGGATTATCAAAGGTGTATCACGGACTGACCTCATAGCCATACGCGTGGCAAGACCGGCTGACCGATTGATGACTTTACCTTTGTGAGGATGGTATAGTTTTTGTGAACGCAAAGTGAAATAGCTGAATAGGAAATATGATGAAAAAGACTGTTATTGGAAATGATGGTGAATTGGATGTCAGTGTCCTCTGTCACGGTACGGATCACTTCGGCACCCGTGTCGATGAGGCAACGTCCTTTGAAATACTGGATCGATATGTGGCCGCCGGCGGAAATTTTCTGGACACGTCGAATTTTTATGCCGCTTGGTTCGAGGGAGGACATGGCGGCGAATCGGAGGCCCTGCTCGGAAAGTGGATGAAGGAGCGTGGGAATCGCGATCAACTCATCATTGCGACCAAAGTAGGGGTCCCCTATCAGGACGTACCCATGGGAGCAAGTGCGGAGATCATCGCGACCGAAGCGGAGAAGAGCCTGAAGCGGATGGGCATCGATACGATTGACCTCTACTACACCCATCTAGACGACCGCAACACCCCTTTTGAGGAGCAACTCGGAGCGATGGACAAGCTGGTGAAAGCGGGCAAGGTCCGTTGTCTTGGAGCCAGCAACGTCAAAGCCTGGCGACTCGAAGAGGGCCGCTCTACCAGCTTGGCCAACGGCTTCGCAAGTCATGCCTGTGTCGAACAGCGTTATACGTATCTGCGACCCAAGGTTGGTGCCAGATTCGGTGGCCAGATCTCCGCCAACCGCGATCTGCTCGAATACTGCAAGGTACGCAACGTGACGTTGCTGGCGTACTCCCCACTTCTCCACGGCGCATACACACGCGACGACCGGGCGTTTCCGGAGCAATATCAGCATGCCGATTCAGACGCGCGCATGGAGGCCCTGCGGGCGGTCGCCGAGGAGGTCGGTGCAACCCCCGGTCAAGTCGTCCTGGCATGGCTGATACATCAGAATATCCCGCCCATCATCGGCGCGAGCCGCGTCGAACAGGTGGAGGAAAACCTGGGCGCTGTCGAGGTCGAGTTGACCGAAGATCAAATGAAGACCCTGACGCGGGCCGGGGCCTGACGTCCAGAAAAGCAACAGGCCCGGATCTATTCCCCTGACAGTGCCATCCGCCTCAGCAGGTTTCGGCAGCAGGTTTCGGGACAAGCAGGTTTCAGGACAGACACATGTCATTCACGAAGTTTGGGGACAGACACTTGTCATCCAAAGGGATGTCTGAGGGCAGAAAGAAGTCTCGAAGAGAAGTTTGGGGGCAGACACTTGTCCTCCACCAGGGACAGACGGAAGCTTGGGGACAGACACTTGTCATCCAAGAAGGAAGTCTGAGGACAGACACTTGCTTTGATCATCCAAAGAAGTTTGAACTCAGCGGCGAAGTTTGAGGACAGACAGAGACGGAAGCTTGGAGACAGACACATGCCCCAGGATCTACCCGATAAAACGCTACAAATTCACTCCCTGGTCACGGAAGCAGGGAATATCGAACTATCTCTGGTTTCTAGCGATGTCAAACAACCCGATGATAACGAGGTGGTCGTGCGCATCGAAGCAACGCCCATTAACCCATCGGACTTGGGACTCCTATTCGGCGCAGCCGACAAGAGCACCGTCAGACAGACTGGGACAGCGACAGATCCAGTGATCACGGTCACGATACCTGAGCCGTACCGAAAGGCCATGGCACCCAGGCTGAATCAATCCCTTCCGGCCGGTAATGAGGGTGCAGGCATCGTCGTCGCGACTGGCTCAAGCGATGAGTCCCAAGCGCTGATTGGAAAAACCGTGGGGATCATCGGCGGCGCCATGTATGGCCAATACCGCACCATTGCGGCGCGAGACTGTCTGGTGCTGCGAGATGGCACGACTCCCTACGAAGGGGCATCCTGCTTCGTCAATCCACTCACTGCTCTGGGTATGGTGGGAACCATGCGCATGGAAGGCCATACGGCACTGTTGCACACGGCTGCCGCTTCCAATCTTGGACAGATGCTGGTCAAGATCTGCCTGCAGGATGGTGTCGACCTGGTGAATATTGTCCGCAAGGAGGAGCATGTTACCCTCCTTAAAGAATTGGGGGCGAAATACGTCTGTGACTCATCCGCACCGTCCTTCAAAGAAGACTTAACCGATCAACTCACGGAAACCGGTGCCACCATCGGATTTGATGCGACCGGCGGCGGAAAACTGGCAGGATACATCCTGGCAGCCATGGAAGCGGCGGTTAACAGGAGAGCAGGAGCGGAGTTCAATCGCTATGGATCCGCCACGCACAAACAGGTCTACATATACGGCGGTCTTGAGACCTCACCAACTCAATTCAATCGCAATTTCGGTATGTCCTGGGGGATCGGTGGATGGCTGCTGGGTCCGTTTCTGCAGAAGGTGGGATCCGAAGGCGCCCAGAAGCTCAGAGACCGGGTAGCTGCGGAGATTAAGACCACCTTCAAGAGCACCTATACCAAGGAAGTTTCCCTGATCGAAGCACTGCAGGTCGAATCGGTGCAGGTGTATGGCAGCATAGCCACGGGTCAGAAGTACCTGATCAATCCGCATAAGTGACCTCGCCAGATTCACCCTTTCTCGTTGATGGCCTGCAACACGTTCACCGGAGAACAGGGCAGGGATCTGATAGGGGCATCGATAGCATCGGCAACCGCTGAGCCGACAGCCGCCAGTGGCGGGATAATGGGGACTTCTCCCGCACCCCTCACGCCAAACGGATGTGAGCGGTTGGGCACTTCCACGATGATGGTCTCGATCATGGGCAGATCCGAGGCGAGCGGTATGCGGTAATCGAGAAACGTCGGATTCTCTAATACCCCATCCCGGTCGTAGACATACTCTTCATTCAGCGCCCAACCGATGCCCTGCACGGCGCCACCTTGCATCTGACCCTCGACCAGGGAAGGATGGATTGCGGTCCCTACATCCTGCACCGTGGTATAGCGAACAAGATTGGTTTGCCCGGTCTCGGCATCTACCTTGACATCGCAAATGTGCACGGCAAACGTGGGACCTCTGCCGGGCGCCGCGTTGAGGGAGGATTGGCCCGTAATGGGTCCGCCGGTCTGTGGAGACGTACGACAGATTTCCTGCACGGTCATCTCTTCGTTGGTGACCGTGTTCCTTGCTACACCCGACTCCCAGGCCACCTGCTCAACGGTGACATTCCAGCCGGAAGCAGCTCTCTGTTTCATGGTTTCGATTACGTTTTCAGCGGCCTGCACCACGGCCATGCCGGTGGCAATAATGGTCCGGCTGCCGGCACTGCTGGCCGTGAAGCCGATGGATTCTGTGTCGGCAACACTGGTGGATACCCTTTCCATTGGCAGTCCCAGTGTTTCAGCCGCCATCATGGCGAGACTTGTCCGCGTGCCACTCAAGTCCACCGATCCCGTCGCCACCGCTGCGGAGCCATCGAAGTTCATACTGATGCTGGCGCTGGAGTTGTTGCCACCACCTCCCCAGAATCCCACGGCCACACCGCGACCCTGGTTGGCAGCTAGGGTCGACTGATAGTGCGGTGATTCCCTGGCCGCCTGTAAACACGCCACCAGCCCAATCTCATGGAATGCGCGGCCGTTGATCGCCGTCACCCCCTCCTTTATCGCGTTCTGCAGCCTGAATTCAATGGGATCGATGCCCAGTTGCGCCGCCAGTTCATTCATCAGGCTCTCACTGCCGAAGACAGCCTGTGGTACTCCTGGTCCCCGATAGGCCCTGACTTTGGGCTTATTCACAACCACGCCGATGCCTTCGATACACACATTTTCCACATCGTATGCTGTGAACATACTGCGTACGCCACCACCCAGAGGCGAACCCGAAAAGGCACCGGCCTCATAAGCCAGGAAAGCCTGCATGGCGGTAATCTTGCCATCCTTGGTTGCACCGATCTTGATGCGGGTCTGGGTCGCTGCGCCCGGTCCGCCAACTTGAAATGTCTCCTGCCTGGTCATGGTCATCTTTACCGGCTTTCCTGATTTCCTGGACAGCAGCAGCGCAATCGCCTCCAGGTAGATGGCCAGCTTGCCACCGAACGCGCCACCCACTTCGGCTGGAATCACTCTGATTTGCGAACTGTTGAGGCCGAGAATTCGCGCGGTGCTATCGCGAACAGAGAAGTGGCCCTGCGTACAGGTCCAGATCATGGATTGACCATCGCCATCATATCTTGCCACACAACTCGCCGGTTCGATGTAGCCCTGATGGACAGTGGGCGTAGTGAACGAACCTTCGACGATGCAGTCGGCTTCAGCGAACCCCTGTTCGACATTGCCGACTATTAGTTCTGCCTTCACGCAGATATTGGATGGCTTGACGTCTTCCGCCGGATCGCTGCCGGCGGGAGTCAGATCATCGTGCAACAGCGGCGCTCCTTCCGCCAATGCTTCGTCGATGCTCATCACTGGGGTCAGAACTTCATATTCCACCTCGATGAGTGCCAGAGCAGCTTCTGCAATGGTCAGACTGCGTGCCGCCACAGCGGCTACACCATGACCGTGGTAGAGCACCTTGCCCTGCGCCAGATTGTCTCGTGCCAGATCACCGATTCCTCCCGCAGGCAATTCAGGGAAGTCATCCGCCGTCACGACCGCCTCCACACCGGGCAAAGTCAATGCACTACTGGTATCGATACGAATTATGCGAGCGTGCGCATACGGACTTCGAAGCACCTTGCCGACCAGCATATTCGGTAAGAAGAAATCAGCACCGTATCTAGCCTGCCCGGTGACCTTGTCCGCGGCATCCTGGCGGGAAGGGCGGCTGCCAAGATGTTGAAAAGACTGTCGATCGACCATGTCCGTCTCCAACCAAAACTGTAATTATTGCCGTGAGTATAACCATCTCCGCTACCAAGAATCATCAGCCGTTGTCTGACGGAAGTGATCTGCGCAAGCGACCAACAGGGCCGTAGGGTGGACTGGAAAGCTAACGTACGATATTACGTACCCGCATAGCAGAGATTTCTTCGCTGCTGTAACCCGCCTCCTCAAGCACCTCTCGAGTGTGTTCGCCGTGTTCAGGTGAGCAACGGAATATCCCTGCCGGCGTTTCGCTGAAACGGGCCGGTGGCCTCGCCTGTCGCATCTCGCCCGCGATGGGATGCTCGAATTCCCACAGCGACTGCATGGCCACTACCTGCGGATCGTCGATCACTTCCTCGCGTGCGTTGACAGTTGCGAAAGGTACCTGATTCTCCTCGAGACGACGCAATAGTTCATCCGTCGTAAACCGGGCATAGGCTTCATTGAGAGCAGCCTGGAAGAGCACCATGTCGATACCGTCGTCGGTCTGGAATCGTTCCTCTTCGACCAGGTTGGGCAGATCCAGGGCACGAAACAGCCCCTGCCATTCGTCTGATTGCACGGGCATGGTGCACACATACCCGTCCTTTGTCTGGCGGATCATGTTGGCGTGTGATGGATGAAACGCGTAAGGGAAATCGTCACCGACAAAGGTGAAGTTCAACATGTTGTCCGACCAGAGAAAGAACAGGGCCGATTCCAGCATGGCAATGTCGACCCGCTGACCGATGCCGGTCCGTTCTCGCGCTACCAGGGCAGAGGAGATAGACTGAGCGGCAGTCATAGAGGTCAGTTTGTCACAGATCAGGGAGTTGACCAGCAGCGGACGATCGGTGTTCGGATCGGCCTGCAGCGAGCCGATCCCTGAAATGGACTGAATGATGGCATCGTAGACGCGTCGACCCGAGTAGGGTCCCGCGTGACCGACGCCGTTGATCGATGCGAATATCAGACCCTCATTGACCTGTTTCAGTACGTCGTAGCCGATACCCAATCGTTCCATCACGCCGGGTCGAAAGTTCTCCACCAGAACGTCGGCGTCCGCGACCAGTTTTCTCAACACGGCCTTGCCTTCAACCGTGGTCAAGTCGATAACGATGGAACGCTTGTTCCGATTCATCATGGCGAACGCGCCGCTGACGCCATTTCGTTGGATGCCTCTTGGCGCTCGCATCCAGTCACCTTCGAGTGATTCCACTTTGATGATGTCGGCGCCCTGATCGCCGAGGATTGAGGTGCAGATGGGACCCGAGTAGATGTTGGTCAAATCGATAACACGTATGCCCGCTAGTGGACCTGGCATGAAGAAACACCTCGTAGTAATTGGGGAGAATGATGTGGTCTAGCGAGCGCCATCCATTCTAAACGGCGCCAGTTCTTCCTCTCTAAGCAGGCTCGGCTCCGGCTGCGGATCCAGGGGCGTAAGGTCCTTCCCGATCAGTGCGGGATGGTCCTCCGGGACAAACGTTGCTCTGAAAACTGCATACATGAAGGGACGAGCCGGTTGTGGCAACGATCCGTCCGGCATACGGACCTCTCCCGAATAGGGAGTCCAGTACTCCCAGACGATGTCTCCCTCGGGAGTGACCTCAACGAATCTGCCCTGGGGGCCAAACGTCACCAACGTATTGCCGTTGCGCGAGCGATGTGCGCCGGAAATAAACGGGCTATAGAAATTGCCATCGGAATAGCGCCAGACCGGCTGGGTTGGACCGAACCCGCTGTCGTCGGGGTCTGTGTAGGTACCATCGGCATTGAGGGGTGGCGTAATCTCGACGACTTCCGATCTGGGTGGAGCCGCGTTCTTGGCGTCATTGCTAAAGATCATGATATTCCCGGCACCCGGGTATCCCGCAGGGATCCAGCGCACGTCGTGCTGATGACCGAGACCATCGGCCGAATCGCTCACCCCATAGTTGTTGGGGCTGCCCCATCGATACAACAGATCTCCTGCGTCGCCCTCTGCTTCTGCCGTGGTCAGTCCATGATCGATCACCCAGATCTCACTTAGTGAACGGACGCTGATGGCAATCTGATCGAGTGCAGCGTTGTAGTCGATCGCGTTGCTGTGGTACATGTCCGCGCCCCAATCCTCAAGGGTCGCATTGCCAGGCGCTTGCCCAATCTTCTTGGCTTGCGCTAACTGCTGCGCCGTAATCTCAGTGAGGGCTGGTCCCGCATTGATGTCGATCTTTCGAGGATGCCGCCCCGGTTCGCCATAGTCCGGTAGATCAGCGTCGTGATTCTGGATCATGTGATCCCACGTATGCCACTCCCAGATGACCTTTCCGCCGGATGAGCTCGGCTCAATCTCAACAATCATATCAGGCCAAAGACCGGCTTGCGGTGTGTTGTCAGGATTTCGCCCTGCCTGCAGCGACTCTTCCCTGGTTTTTGCTTCCCAGCATAGCGACAGTATGTTTCCGTTAGGCATTACCTCAAAGTCGTGATGAAACAAGCGCCGTTCATCCGCTTGTTCAAAGCTCCAAACCAGGTCGCCGTGCCAACTGAGCTTTTCGATGCGCCCACCTTGCCCGCCGCCAAAGAATCGAGGAGCATCAGGCACGCGTGCACCACGAATCAGACCGTCGTTCACCAGGTATTCACTTGAGGGCGCGTAATCACTTTTCCAGGTATGCACCACGTTTCCTTCGCGATCGATGAGATAGGTGGTGTCGGATACCAACGGGGTATACATGATGTAACCCGGCAGATTCCCTGCCTTATTCACTCGAACCCCGCGTGGTTCTTCCACGCCTGCCAGCTTGATCATGTCAGGCGGCGCTGTTTGCTGTTCCGAAACCTTGTCACTCTCAGGCATCTTCTTGTCTTCCGTATCTGCTGTTATCTGCCCATTTGGGGAGCAGCCAGTTAGTAATAACGAACATCCAATGAATAACGCCAACTCCTGTCGCACCATCGTCAAACGGTTTTCCACCTTCGCCTCCCTGGTTCATCGGTTAACGCTGCAAATCCGTATCCTCCTGACACCTTCACATTTGCCACGATTGCCGGGAAGTAATCATCGTGAATCTATCCGTCGCTACTGACGAATCGATGGTCCAGCAGTAAGCAGACCCAATCCAGCAACATTAGTTTGCCACTGCATCCTGCAAGACGCAAAAGCATGCCAGCCAAAATATCCATGAATTGAAGACGCCTAATAACCACTGAAATTGTAGGGGCGGGTCCAGGAATCCCCGTGCCGGAGTCCATCGACTGAGGTGGTGGTGGCGCAGGAGAACATTCGATGACTGGATGGGAACTACATGTTGGAGATGCCCAAATTCTGGTGAGTTTCACGAATGGTGGACTGCATGTCAGGCTTGGTGGAGTCCTGAAACTAGAAGATAATCAATGACGTACAGTGATTCTTGTGTTTGGTCCAATACTTGCTTAGGTCAGTGTTGAGCTTATAATTAGCAACTCTGAGGAGAGCGACAAGGTGAATACATTGCGCCGCGACGATCGACATACAGGTGTTAGTGCCCCCACGGTTTTCTTTGCGATCGCCGCGGTCATCACCGGTATGTCTCTTCAGCTGAATATCTTTGAATCGGACGATGCCGTCCCTCAATACCGCGACAACCTAGTTCCCGCACCGCAAGATTGGCAGGAAGTTCAGTCGGAAAACAGACGCATCATTAAACGGCTGGTGGAAGGAGAGGTAAGGTCTTCGATCCTGGCGAAGCTGGGCGAGCCGGACTTTACCGATAGCTACGGTGATAGCCGGGATCACCAGGTGGAAATCATGTTCTACCGCACCAGGTCACAATCTTCCGATGGGCTTACCAACAAACGAACGGAGACGACGCCGGTTGTCCTGGTCAATGATAGGCTTGCTGCTCAAGGTCGATACAGATCGGGTTTGGATACGTCTTCGGTGTTCGCTGCCGACTGGGAGGCGAGACAGGAAAGGCGTGACCAGTATATTCGCGATCTGGCAATCGGTAGTTCGCTGGCACTCGTGGAAACGGATCTGGGCGTTCCGAAATTTAGCGAGCAAATTGGTGACGGGTTGAAGATTCTGTTTTACCGGACCCATGAAGACGTCGATGACAACAGCACCAGTAAGCGTTGGGAAACCACTCCGCTTGTGTATCTAGATGAGGAGCTTGTGGCGATCGACTACGCGGTAACCAACCAACCTGTCGAAGCAAACGTTACCGTTGACGAGGATAACACTCCTCTGGATTAGCAACTCGTTCTCCTGAACATTCGTACACAATCCCTGGCGTCGCAGATGCCCGTCGTAAGGTGAAGGATGTGCTAACGGCCTTTATATACCGGTTGACGTTTTTGCATAAACGCCTTCGGTCCTTCCACCGCGTCCTCGCTCTGAAATACGGGTCGCGAGAAAGTAGATTCCATCTTCAATGCTTCCGCTTCTGGATAACCCCAGACCTCCCGGGCTGACTTTCTGATCGCCTGTACGGCAATGGGTCCGTTTGCCGCCAGCTTGGTCGCCAACTCCATGGATCGATTCATCAACTCATCGGCCTCCACCACATAGTTGAGGAATCCCAGTTGTCGTGCTTCTTCGGCACTGATCAAGTCGCCGGTGAGCATCAGTTCCATCGCCTTCGCGTAGGGCATCTGTCTCGGCAGTTTCACCGTAGACCCACCTGCCGGGAATATGGCCCATTTGACCTCCTGAAGGCCGAATTTTGCTTCCGGGACCGAAATCCTGATATCCGTTCCCTGAACCAGTTCCATTCCACCGGCAATAGCGTGACCGTTAATGGCTGCGATCACTGGTTTGGTCGGATCACGATTGATCAGATAGGCTCCCTGCCCGGAGACTTCAGACAGATACCGTTGATCCCACTCGTTTTCCGCTTTTCGGGTGCCGGTCATCAGTGGGATCAGCTGTCCCAAATCCGCCCCGGCACAGAAGGCATTGTCGCCACTTCCGGTGATGACAGCGACGCGAATATCGCTGTTCTGTTCCACCTCTGAAAAAGCATCGAACAGACCCACCATCACTTCCGGATTCATGGCATTGCGGGCCTCCGGACGGTTGATGGTAACGGTGGCGATATGATCGTGATGCTCGAACTCTACTGCCGACATTGTTGTGCTCCTGTTGCAGACTGCAATGACCAATAATCGAGGGTGCTTCAAGTTATAGCATGTCATGGTCACAAGCAAACGCATGGGTTCTTGAGCCGATTCATTATGGTTGCTGGTATAAGATTGTTCCATCAGTGTTTGGCCCGAGTACAAAGGCTTGACTTGGCGACCCTTCTCGCCGGAATACGAAAGGCGGGAAGAGAGCACAGATCATATTCACTCGCTGTAAGCTTTGATCGCGTGCTAGAATCGAACCCAGGTGTACCGATCAAGTGTGTTCACCCGCTAAAGGAGATACCCTGATGCGCTCCAGAATAATATTCTGCTTGATGTTGCTGGCGCCAATGGCGCACAGCGTGATCGAGCCGGAGACCGTAGGTCGCACTGAACTAAAGAAGCCTACCCCCAGCTGGTTCATAGTCAAAAGCTCATCTGGTCCAGCCTATCTCTATGACGGCGCAGATGGTGAGATGCTGGGATTGCTATCCCTCACCGACTGGACCCCGGCAGTTGAGCCGAATGTACGGCGTGGCGAAATATATGCTGCAGAGACCTATTACTCACGGGGCATTCGCGGTGAGCGCACCGACGTTGTCACGGTATACGATCTGAAAACCCTGACGCCGGTCGCTGAAATAAAGGTACCCAACAAAATCGCGGCACTCGTCCCGTTTCGTCACTATATCGGTCTTCTCGATGACGCTCGACATCTCGCCGTCTTCAATCTGACGCCGGCGCAGTCCGTTACCATTGTCGACGTGCGAGACAGGCAATTCGTGGGCGAGATATCGACGCCAGGATGCGCGCTGATTATGCCCTCGCCGGACAGGTCTTTCCTGATGATGTGTGGCGATGGATCATTGCAGCTCATCAGACTAGACCGACGGGGTGCAGAGGTGGCAAGAGTGCGTAGCGACGTATTCTTTTCTGTGGAGAAAGACCCGATATTCGATAGGCCGGTCAAAACTGACGGTGGTTGGTCACTGGTTTCCTTTGACGGCAATGTTTTTGATGTATCGGTCGAGGATGACACCATCAACGTGAGTGAGTCCTGGTCGATTCTGGATAAAGACAAGGAGGAAATGGCGGGCTGGCGCATCGGTGGCAGTCAGGTGATGACGCTGCATAGAGGGACAGGGTTACTCTATACGCTTATGCACAAGGGTAAGAAGGACACCCACGACGACGCGGGCACGGAGATCTGGGTCTACGACAAGCAGGCCAAGCGGCGCATCGGTCGCATTGAATTGAAGGATCCTGTACGAATGCTGTACGTCAGCCAGGAAGACAAGCCCACGCTCATTGTGGGAACCCAAGCGGGCAAGATCCAAATGTTCGAAGGGCGGGCCCTGAAACTGATCCGAACGATTGATCAGCCGGGCGCGTACCCTGGCTTACTACAAGGATTCTAGCGACCATGCTGGATCCGCTGTTACTGCAAATCCTATCGCTTGCGTTCAGTCTATTGTTCATTACGGCCGCCTGGCACAAGATTACTGCATTCGAACAGTTTCGTGTCGCCCTGAGTGAATACCAATTGCTACCGCAGCCAATGCTGACCCCCTTTGCAGTGTTGTTTCCTGCGACTGAACTTCTGCTGGGCATCTCTTGGTTGCTTTCCGTAAGTCCGTTGGCGACAGCTGCTGTCAGCGCCGGTTTGTTGGCGTTGTATGCCCTGGCAATCGCTATCAATCTGCTTCGCGGTCGTGTCCATATTGGCTGTGGGTGTGGTGCGGCCGGCACCGCCAGCGGTGATCAACCCCTATCCGGATGGTTGATCGTTCGCAATTCCATTTTGATTGTCGCAGCCTTGGTCTGTAGCCTGCCGACTTATGCTCGGGATTTTACGTTGGCGGATTACCTGACGCTAGGTGCAGGCTTAGTGGTCGTATTGCTGCTCTACAGTGCGGCTACTCAGTTATTGACTAACTTGTCTGCCATCAGATTGTGGAGGGTGCGCGCTTGAATGAAGCCTTGCTGATTTCAAATCTGATTCTCTGGATTCTTGTTATCGCTTTGTCAGTGATCGTGTTTGCGCTGGCGCGCCAGGTTGGAATTCTGCACGAGCGGGTCGCCCCTGCCGGAGCTTTGATGCCGACGAATGGGCCTAAGGTTGGTGAATTGACTGAACAGATGGCGATTCCCGACATAAAGGGTGCGGAGATTTTGATAGGCGGTGAGCATCAAGGTGGCCCGACGACTTTGGTGATGTTCCTGTCTCCCACATGTCCGGTTTGCAAGAATCTGGTGCCGACCGTTCGTTCGCTGGCTAACCGAGAGAAGTTGCGTTTGGTGTTTGCCAGTGACGGCGATACGCCGGAGCGACATCTTGCATACTCAAAAGATCTGGGATTGGACGCCTATCCCTATGTCGTCTCTCAATCACTGGGACTTACCTATGCCGTTAGCAAACTGCCTTTCGCAGTATTGATCGGTAGTGATGGCATTCTCAAGAGTAAAGGTCTAGTGAATACGCGAGAGCATCTGGAAAGCCTGATGGAAGCAATGGACACAGGTGTAGCCACATTGCAGGAGTACGTTGAAAGTCTGGATCCATCGCCGGTATCACCAATAGAGGAACACACCTCATGAATATCGTCAGCAGAGCCTTTGATTGGATTGATCACAGCACAAGTCAAAGCAGTCGAGTGTTGGCCAGACGCACTTCCAGAAGGAGCCTCCTTGGACGCCTGGGGACGATGCTGGTGGGCATGAGTGCATTGCCACTGTTGCCGGTCGCGAGATCCCTCGGGGCGGAGCGCGTGGCTGAGATAGGCGATCCCCAGAGCTGTGACTACTGGCGCTATTGTGCCCTTGGTGGTTTTTTGTGTACCTGCTGCGGGGGCAGCGTGAATGCCTGTCCACCGGGCGCCGAACCTTCGCCCATCACCTGGGTAGGCACCTGCAGGAATCCGGTTGACGACAAGGACTACCTGATCTCCTATAACGATTGCTGCGGCAAGTCTACTTGCGGAAGATGCTTCTGTCATAGAAGCGAAGGGGACAAGCCTGTGTATATGCCCAGTAAAGCCAACGACATCCTCTGGTGTTTTGGGACTGAGAGCCACACTTATCACTGTACGGTGGCCGTGGTCATGGGGGAAGCTACTAACGGATAATCTCTTATGCACCGATCATCTGTTACGTTCTTTCTGGCGGCGAGCCTTCTGGTTTCGGCGAACTCAAGCGCCGACGCCCGCGTGGACTATCTTCTGCACTGCGCTGGTTGCCATTTGCCGGACGGGTCGGGAGTGCCACCGGATATGCCGTCTCTAAGGGGAGACCCGGGAAAGATCGTTAGCTTGCCGCAAGGGCGCGACTACCTTCTAAGGGTACCAGGTGCCTCCCAGGCGCTCCTTGACAACGCCGACCTGGCGCAGGTGGTCAATTACATGATGACCGAATTCAATCGAGATTCACTGCCCGCGGATTTCAAGCCCTTCACAGAGAAAGAAGTGGCTGAGGCGCGCGGACGTGTACTGGCGGATCCCGCCAAGCTTCGAGCAGAGCTGTGGGAGCAATACGAGGCGAGAGAAACAACGCTACTTCAATAGATCATAGTATTGAGAGAAACGGGTCTCCTGTCGCGTATTGACTTCGATGACCACCACCTCACCCTCTTTGTTAGCCGCTTGCGCTTCGACTATTGCCGGGCCAATAGCGGTCATTTCATCAACGTTAATGGCACGCGCGCCCAGCGCGCGCGCTACGCCTGCATAATCGCCTGACTGATTGCCGGCGCCATACTTGTCCATGGCGGTGGGCATTGATTTGTCGTAGCCCCCCATGGTGCGGTTGTTAATGATGATGGTGGTGATGGGGATCTGCGCTCGAACCGCAGTTTCGATTTCCATGCCTGTATGCCCGAACGCCAAATCGCCCATCAGGTTCATGCAGAACTTGTCAGGGTCAGCCATCTTTGCTCCCATAACCAGCGGAATGCCATAGCCCAGATGGGTTGTCTTACCCCAGCCGATATATCCATAGGGGTTGGTGGCTTTGTAAAATGGCATTATCTGGTCTCGAGGGTTGCCGGCGTCATGGGTCATCACTGTATTGGCATGATCGACAGCCTTGTTGATTTCATTGATGACCCGGTATGGGTTGATGGGTGTTTCGTCAGAATTGAGCAGAGGTTCCCACTCGGCTAACCACTCGGATTTTGTTGACGCGATCGTATCCAGCAGCGACTCGTTTACATCCCGGCCGTCCGCGCCGATTTCACCCTTCACTTCATCGATCATCATTTGCAGTGTCAGTTTGGCATCACCAACCATACCGATATCCGCGCTGTAGTCCTTGTTGATATCTTCGGCTGACACGGTGGCGTGAATCAATCGCTTCCCGGCGGGGATCGCGATGCCGAATCCTGTTCGTGTGAGACCGGAGCCAACGGCAAAGACAAGATCCGACTCACCCAGCCATTTCCACACCATCTTCGGTGCTGTGCGATTAGCCGAACCCAGCGCCAGCGGATGATCGTCGGGGAAGGCGCTCTTCCCTTGCATGGTGGTAACGACAGGAATCTGGGTCAATTCAGCGAGCGTCTTCAGTTCTTCTGCCGCCTCGGCATAGAGCACGCCCTGGCCCGCCCAGATGATGGGATTGCTGGCAGACAGCAGTTCGCGCACCGCGTCTTTCACGTCGGAACGGCTGGGTGCGTAACGCATAGCCTTGGATGGTCGATATGCCGTCAGCCCGTCCGGCACTTGCTGACTGACGGCGTCACCGTGCATTTCAACGACAACAGGCCCAGGACGGCCTTGCTTCAGAGCATGAAAAGCGCGCTGCATCTGCGTAGTGGTTCTGTCGACTCGATCGATGGACAGAGCCAGTTTAGTAATGTCCTTGTAATTGCTGGTGGCAGAAAAATTGGGGGCAACATCATAGGATCGCAGGCCGCTGCCGAGGGGAAGAAACAAGATTGGCACCGCTTCGCCCCAGGCTTGCGCGATGCCGCCAAACGAGTTCTCGACTCCGGGCCCTGATTGAGATGCAAAGACACCCGTTTGATTACCCGCGGTCTGACGGGTAAAGCCATCGACGCAGTTGATGCCTCCCCTTTCCTGACGAAAGACGATGGGCCGAATGTCGACCTTGGCGACCGCCTCAATGAGAGGATTGGCCGGGAAACAAGCCATCCAGGTTACGCCTTCAGCTTTAAGAATATTAGCAATGAGGTCAAAGCCGTTCATGTATCATCCCCTCGTTAATTTGGTAGTAGTCTGCTTTGGTCAATGTAACAGTCAGTTGGTTTCTTGACCAGTGCAAACAGTGGGCCTGCTCAAATGGGAAGTCGTCAGGCGGCGTTCCATTTTGCGCTTGGTCGAGACTGTATTTCAGCATACCAGCGTTTGAAATTATTCAACTCATCAGGCACTTCGATGTCGTTGTATTGGATGCCGAAGTCGAGAGCGACCATCATGGTAATGTCGGCAACGGACAGGGCATCTCCTGCAATGAATGCACGCCCCGAGAGTTCGTGGTCGAAGAGAGTCAGCATCCTCGACACCTTTTTTCTCGCGCGCTCGGCCACATCGCTGCCTAGAAAGCCGCCGGCATATTCGATGGGCAGGTACAACGAAAGCTCGGCACGCCTGTTCCACATCTCGACCTGGCCAATTTCAAGGACACATAGAAAGGGATGCGGATACAGCGCTTCCAGATAACGGCAGACTGCCATGGACTCGGAAAGGCAGGTCCTGTCTTCCACCTCCAGAACCGGCAGGTTTCGAAGCGGATTTTTCTGAGCGAACGCGTCAGTTCGATTTTCCTCGTGCAATCGAAGGTGCTCGACCGGCAGATGGATTCCCTTTTCCAAGGCGAACACTCGGACCCTCCTCGGACTGGGGGCGGTCCCGTTCTTATCTGAATAGAGTTTCATGGCAATTCACGCAGGTAAGTGAGTGTGGGGTCTTATCATCTGGTGTGTTCCTGATCCTGAGCGTATGTTCGACATGCCTGAACATCGTCTGTTGAGAAATGAAGGTGGTCATCCTACCTATTGGGTGTCGAGTGTCTGTCCCGCACCATCGGCGCTTTCGACCGATGGCTTTCCAGTTCGCTTCAAGTGTTGAGTGTCTGTCCTGCACTATCGATGGCTTTCCAGGTCGCTTCAAGTGTTGAGTGTCTGTCCTGCACCATCTCTGCACCATCTCTCTGTCCCACCATCGGCGTCCCACCCGGCGTTTGATCAGGCCGCCAGGTATACGGACATTCTCCGGGAGCTATCGACGAATGGCGCTTTTCGCCTTGCTTCAAGGTAAGAAACTCGGTCAGGGGGAACTAATCCAATGGCGGGCTCGGTCTAGCTATAACAGAGTGCCGCCTCACAAAAAGTGATCAAATTGTCACAATTCAGGGAGATTCTCGTACCAATCGCAGGGTAGACTGTGTTGAAACATAACCGGTACAGCCTTGACCGAGGTAACTACAATGAGAAAGCTGTTCAGCTCCACACTCCTGGCTACCATGCTCACCGCCCTTGCATTGTCAGCCGTGCTCAGTTCCCATGCCGATACGGACGACGCTCCACTCATGTCTGATGGATCAAGCGCCCAGGCTACCTTTGCCGGTGGTTGTTTCTGGTGCATGGAACCGCCCTTTGAGAAGCTCGAAGGGGTGAAATCGGTCATTTCCGGGTACAGCGGCGGTCATGTGGTGCGTCCGAATTACCGGCAGGTCACTTCCGGCGCAACCGGCCACGCCGAGTCCGTTCAAGTGACCTATGATCCGAGCGTAGTCAGCTACGAGAAGCTGTTGGACGTATACTGGCGCCAGCTCGACCCGACAGATCCGGATGGTTCCTTCGTGGACCGGGGCTCCCAGTACCGGCCGGTAATTTTCTATCATGACGCGGAGCAACAGCGCCTGGCTGTCCAGTCCAAACAGGTACTGGATCGAAGTGGACGGTATCCGAAGCCGATAGTCGCGGAGATCGTGCCATTGGAGGACTTTTATCCTGCCGAGGACTATCACCAGGACTACTACAAGGTAAGCCGGATTCGCTACAAGTACTATCGGTACAACTCCGGCAGGGACCAGTACCTGGCCATGATCTGGGGTGAGTCGGGAAATGACGCGCCCAAGTTTGGCCGTTATAGAAAGTCTTCCGATAAGGAGCTGAAGCAACGGCTGTCCAGGATGCAGTATCGGGTAACCCAACAAGACGGCACCGAACCGTCTTTCAACAATGAATACTGGGACAACAAGAAAGAGGGCATCTACGTCGATATCGTGTCCGGTGAGCCGCTCTTCAGTTCTACCGACAAGTTCAAATCCGGGACCGGCTGGCCCAGCTTTACGAAAGCAATCGCCGATGCCCGACTTGTCCACAAAGAGGATAATTCGCTGTTCGTCACGCGCACTGAGCTGCGCAGTCCTATCGCCGATTCGCACCTCGGACATCTGTTCGAAGACGGTCCTGCTCCGACCGGGCTGCGCTACTGCATCAATTCAGCCGCCTTACGATTCGTCCCCAAAGAGCAGCTGGGCGCGGATGGCTACGGTGAGTACCTGTCGCTGTTTGAGCGCACCAGGTAGGCTGGCAGCTAGCCCGGCAACCGGCCCAACAGCTGGCCCAACAACTGGCCAACAAGCACGGCAAGGCGCATGCCCCAGCAGGGTCTATCTCGGGGAATTGCCGGATTGTCCCAATCGCAATAGGAGTGCAATCGGGGTAATTCGCCTGTGCGGATGGGCTATTCTTGCCAATCTACGGCCCTCACATTGGGTTTGGTCTTCCACCGCCCAAATAGGATAGAATTGCTGGGTTCAGACCATTTTCTATCCCTTTAAGAGTGTGCAGCCATGACCAGTCTACTACCGAAATCCGTAATCATAACCGACGACACCATGCGTGAAGGCCTGCAGATCGAAAGTGCAGATATTCCGGTATCCGAGAAGCTGAGACTACTGGATGCGCTCGGCGAAACAGGGGCAAAGACGATTTCCATCGGTTCCTTTGCGCACCCCAAGTGGACGCCACAGATGGCATGCATCGATGAAATTGCCGAAAAGTTCGTCCCCAAACCCGGCATAAGATATACGGCAGCAATCTTCAACGCGAAGGGATTCGAACGAGCCAGCCAGCATCCCAAGCTCAACATGGGCGGCGGGCCGCAGCGTTTTGGCTGCCACGTCGAGCTGTGTGATTCGTTCGCACGCCGCAACTACAACAGAACACAGGCGGAGCAGATTGCCAGCATAGATGGCACGGTGAAACGGGCACGGGAAGCGGGCGCCGAGTTTGGTTCGGTTGCGTTGGGCAACCCCTGGGGCTCCAATTTCGAAGGACCGTACACCCACCAGCAACGCATGGATCTGATGACGTTGATGGTGGACAAGTGGCATGACGGTGGATTGAAAGTCAATCGGGTTTCGTTCATCGAAGCAATGGGCTGGAATACCCCGCTTGTGGTGAAAGAAACCATCGTCGCCATAAAGGACAAATGGCCGGAGATCACGGATATTCATTGTCACATGCACAACACCAGAGGCGTCACCATCGCGAGCTATTACGAAGCCCTGCAGTTGGGTGCCCGCGAATTCGATACCTGCCTCGGTGGCATGGGGGGTTGTCCTTACTGCGGCAATGGGCGAGCCGCCGGTCATGTGCCAACAGAGGATTTCGTCGATCTGTGCCACGAACTGGGTATTGAGACGGGTTACAACCTTGAGAAACTGATTGAAGCGGTCGCCATTGCCGAAGAGGTGGTCGGCCATGCACTCTGGGGTCATATCTCCAAAGCCGGACCACGACCACGCGGCGACGAAGTGTATCCGATCGACATGCCGTTCGTGGAGACCCTCGACGAAGCGGCTCACTTCCGCAAGGGAAGTGGAGTCTACGAACACCAGATGTCACCCTGGAAGGCAGGGGACGCGCTGACCCGCTAACGATTCCTTATCGGTACCGGGAACTGCATCTTGGCATTGGCGTTGTCAAAAGCGCGCCAGCCTGGCGGTAGAGTTCTTGCATGATTCACAACGACGTGCAGACCGGTATTAGGGAGCAGCCTGACGAAATCAAGGAGGAAAACTCATGCCCTTGTCTGCAGAAGACCGTTTGGCAATCACTGAAGTCATCGCTCGATACTGCCATGCTACCGACGGCGGCGATGGCGAAGGTGTCGCAGAGCAGTTCACGGAGAATGGCATTCTGGAGATTACGGGCGCCTGGCAGGCCCGTGGCCACCAGCAGATCGTTCAGATCGGCAATTTCCCCAACAAACCGAAGCACTGGGTCAAACAGCATCGTTATGGATGGCAACGGCAGCAGTGCCAGTTCCACTGTCTACTATGCAGCCATTCGTGGTGGTGGTCCGCTGTTGGCGACGGGACGCTATGACAGCCAGTTCACCAAGCAGTTGGATGGCCAGTGGAAATTTGTCCATCACTGTTACACCGGGGACCCGGTGGCTGACACGGCAGGCGCCGAGTCTGAGCGAAGGACCGATGGGGATGCACTCAGCGCCGAGGATCGACTGGCCATCATCGAGTTGATCGCCCGTTTCAACAGCGCCATGCAGGAGCGCGATGGGCAGGCACTGGTCGACACGTTTACCCCGGACGGCGTCCTGCAAAATGGCGATGAAGCTGAGGTAAGCGGCGCCCAAGCACTCAGTCAGATGGTTGACGATCTGCCGGCGGCGCAAGGGCGATGCTGGAATACCAACTTCATCATCGAGGGCACTGCCGAGAGCGCCACTGCCCGAGCGTATTTCGCCCGGATCGACGGCGATGCAGTTAGCGAAACCGGACTGTACCACGACACTGTCCGGAAAGGGGAAGGCGAGTGGCGAATTGTCCGACATCACTACCTTCCCGATCAAGCGCCCGATTAGGTGCAATTTACCGAGGAGATAAGCATGCCACTCACCGTTGCCGACCGCCTTGCAATGATTGAACTTATCGGGCGTTATAACCAGGCCATTGATAGCCGTAATGGTGAGGGATGGGCCGATACATTCACCACGGACGGCGCGTTTGAGATGGCTGGGCGCAAACCAATCAAGGGCCGCGCTGCGCTCATCGCACTGGTCGATAGCATGGGAAACAACACGCCTCCGCCAACGCGCCACTGGGTGACGAATTTCCGCTTCGAGGGCGAAGGGGATGAAGCAACCATGCTTGCTGACCTAGCAGTACTGAAACAAAACGTTGTCGTCGCATCCGGACGCTACGTAAACAGCATGCAGCGGGTCGAAGGTGAGTGGAAGTTCAGGCATCGACTTTATACCGGTGATTCTTGATTGTATTTGGGACAGACAATCGACACAGCGACAATGGTATGTGGGACAGACAGTCAACACACGATTGTGTGGCATGTGAAGGATGGCATGTGGGACAGACAGTCAACCGATGTGGGGGATGGTATGGATGGTATGTGGGACAGACAGTCGACACA
>JASMJM010000161.1 GCA_030749725.1 Pseudomonadales bacterium
ACGTGAAATAGGGATCTGAAAAGCAGCCTGGTTGTCAGTGTTAAAACCTTCTCGTATACGTGAAATAAGGATCTGAAAAGCCGCCTGGTTGTCAGTGTTAAAACCTTCTCGTATACGTGAAATAAGGATCTGAAAAGCCGCCTGGTTGTCAGTGTTAAAACCTTCTCGTATGCGTGAAATAAGAATCTGAAAAGCAGCCTTGTTCTCCATGTTAGATCCTTCGCGTGATGTCTTTGAAGTCAACTCCTGTGATTTTCATCATGACCATCACAAAGAGGATACAAATAGTAAGGAGCATGAAGGCGTAAGCAGCTCCCTGGTTCCAGTTGCCCCCATCAAAGAACCAGCTATAGATGATCTGGGTGAACCACAGGCTGTTTGGGCCACCGAGGATCGCAGGAACCGCGTATGTTCCCGCAGCCAACATGAACGTGGTTATCGCGCCAACGGCAAGTCCTGGCTTGGCATGCGGTATTGCTATCCTGAGGTGAATCCTCAGCCATCCCGCACCGAGATCGCTGGCGGCTTCTAGCTGGTTCCTATCCAGATTCTGGAGCAGATTGTAGGTTGGGAATACCATGAACAACACGTACGCGTAGGTCATGCCAATCATGACACCGGCATTTCCATCCAGAAACTCAATGGGTTCGGTGATCAAACCAACGCTACCGAGAAACATATTGATGAATCCGTTGTACGACAGCAACATCAGCCATGCGAACGCACGCAGAATCTCATTGATCCAGTAGGGTATGATCAAGCCGATAAACAGCAAGGTTAGCTGGCGACCGGCGGCGACCTGGGCCAAAAAAAACGCCACCGGATAACAAATCACCATAGCGATCACGGTGACCAGCAGGCTTGACCAGATCGTTTTCAGAAATATACTCCGGTGCAGTCGATTGCCCGCAAGATAGGTATAGTTTTTGAGACTGTAGACCTCGGGTGGATGATCTGCTTGAATCTCCAGCCTGCCGATTTCCATCTCCAGTTGTTGGTACTGTTCCTCCAGGGATGGTTCCCCTTCCGCAATTACGCCGTTCTTCCGCTCGCCGATGCGCTTCTCCAAATCCAGCAACTGGCGATCTTTGTCGCGGATTTCCCTTTCCCAGGAGTCGAGCTTCACGTTGTCCTCGTACCAGAGGGAATAATCGACCATCATTAGCTGTGGTGCTACGATCATCACCACAAGCCACAAGCTGGGCAGGGACACCATGAAAACAGCCATGATGGTTCCGTTCTGCAATACCAGACGACGCCACTCGGTCATGGATACCACCGTGCGCAATACTTCAAGGAGCTTTGATCAGTCATAGGCCGTTTCTCCCGGCTGAATAATCATAGCGTCTTCTGTCCTAAAGGAGACATGTGTTTGCTCACCAACGTGGAATTGGTGCAAGCCGTATGGATAAACAACCTGCAAGGAGGTCCCCGCTAACTGGAGATTGCAGATTTGAGAGGGTCCGTCGAAATCCAGTTGAAGGATACGCCCCTGAAGTCGGTTCTCAGCGGTCGTGTTACTATCCGGAATAACATCAAGGGTGCAGCGTTCCGGACGAACGAACAACCAAGCTTCGTCACCAGGGTGAAGTTCAGCAGAACCCAAGCATCCCTTTAGCTCACCGGCAGGAGTAGACAGGGTTGCCTGGTCATGTGTCTTGCGGGTGATGGTGCCTCGAATGCGATTGCTTTCTCCCACAAACGTTGCCACGAATGCTGAGTTTGGCTGGTTGTAGATCTCTTGCGGCGAACCGATCTGCTGCACTCTTCCCCCACTCATCACAGCGACCTGGTCCGACATCGCCAGGGCCTCTCCCTGATCGTGTGTAATGTAGATGAAGGTGACCTCCGTCTGTTGTTGGATGGTGCGAAGTTCGGTGACCATTCGCTGACGCAGTTTCAGATCGAGCGCAGCCAGGGGTTCGTCGAGAAGCAACACTTCGGGCTGCACCGCAAGGGCTCTGGCAATCGCCACCCTCTGGCGCTGGCCCCCTGACAATTCATTAGGTAACTTGTCAGCCACGCCGGGCAATGCCACGCGATCCAACAGTTCCTCTGCGCGGATACGTCTTTGTTTCCTGGTTACGCCCCGTACTTCAAAGGCAAACGCGACATTTTCCCACACCCGCATCAGCGGAAAGAGGGCAAGATTCTGAAAGATCATGGCGGTCGGCCGCTTGTTGGGAGGAATCCCCGCCATATCCTCAGCCCCTATGAGCACCTGCCCCTCGCTTGGCTGGATAAAGCCTGCAATGATCCTCAGCAGAGTGGTTTTTCCACAGCCCGATGGGCCGAGAAAACTAAAGAAGCTGTTCGAAGGAACCGATAGATTGAGATCGTCTACTGCGGTAAGCGATCCATAGGTATGGGTGATATGAACGAGCTCAACATTTCGTCCTGCCATGAAGTGCACTCAAATCCAAGTCAATTGAAACGCGGCCGGGCACCTGATCTCCTACCCCTATGCTGCCAGGAATTGGTCTCTGAACTCATTGCGAATGGCGATGAACCATGGAGCTTCGGGTGGATACCACCAGAGGCGCTCAAGAGCATCGCCTGGATAGGCTTGCTGAAACCGTTCTTTCGCTTTGCTCGACAAGAGCTCTTCAGCGTGATGCGCACAGGAATTATATCCGCTGTTGTTGGCATGCATCGCTCCTGACCGGGGTTGGTAGTACCAGTTTATGAACTCAAACGCCTGATCGATGTTCTTTCCTTTACTGGGAATGCCCATGCAATCCATCCAGGTCAGCGCGCCTTCAACGGGCGCTATATACCCTATACCATTCGAAGTCTCATCGGCTAATCTAAACGCAGGACCATCCCAGGTCTGCCCGATGACACACGCGTTACGGAGGTACGCATTTTGAATCTGCTGAGCGTTACTCCAGAACTGCCGAATCCACGGCTTATGTTTGACGGCGAAGGCCGTGCATTCGCTGTAGATGCGGCGCATATCCGACTCGTTATCATACGTGATTCGCATCTGACCTGATGGCAATTCACCGATTCGATCCAGATAGAGACCGATAGCCAACAATGCAGAGTGGGCGCGAACAGTCACCTTACCACGATTGTCTGGGTGCCACAGATCGCCGAATGACGCTTCACCATAGCTGAGCTGTCTTTCTGCGCGGTTCCAGGTGAGCGCCTCAGTTCCCCAGTTGAACGGGCACAAGTAGCGTTCTCGGCGATAGCTGGCTCCCAATTCTCGAGACTTTGACCACATATCTGGATTGCAGCCATTGATGTTTATGCGGCTCTCGTCAAGCGGTTGCAGCAACTTGTAGCGATTCCACGCGGGGCCATAGACGACCGATGGCATGACCAGATCGAAGCCGGCGCCTTGAGTGGCTCGAAGTTTGTTAAGGGCTTCGTCGTTGGAACCGTACACCGACAGATTCACTTTTATGCCCGATTTGTCCGTAAAATCCGCCAGCATGTCTGGGTAAATATAATCGGACCAGCTGTAGAGGTTGAGTTCGCCTGAAGAACCAGACAAGCGCGGTATGACGAAGGGCCCTGTACTCAGGGCCACTGCCACTTGCAACAGCTTGCGTCGGTTAATCACTTCTACGTCTCACCTTCATCAAGATAAATGGACATCAGCCAGGGTAGTTTGGCAGCCTCGGTCTTGCGTCCCACTTCTCTATCCGAAGAATATCACCAAATCTCCATGCAGTTTACCCTGTTCGGAAGGGAGTTATCGACCTTCCCCGTCATGATCCAACGGAAGGTCACTTCGATAGCTTCATCGTTCTTCTAATGGACTAATCAGGTCGTGGTCAGGAGGGAGGAGCTATCGCCCGGACCCGCTCCGTATGCGGCCCAGTGAATACATCCATGTATGCTCTGCTGGGCCGCATGCGGAGCGTGTCCTGGCAATGACCCCTCTCTCCTGGCAGCTGCTACTCAAGTTAGTTAGACGAGCAATGCCTAAGAAACCACCCTACCTCACTCAGTGGGAAGACTCATCTGTATACTATCAATGGCTCTCGCTTGGGTGAAAGTCGGCACGGGTTCGTCGGTTCGTACCTGCTCCAACCAGAACACGCCGTCGTAGGGTTCGCTATTGCCTCGTGTGCCCAGCACATCCAGATCACCATCACCATCGAGATCCCTGAACAGCCATTTATCATACATGCCACGCTTGCGTCGGGAGATGTCGTGGCGCGGCCAATTTGAAAGCGACTTGTCTCCGGGATTTTCAAACCATGCAATACGACCGATCGGGCGGTCCGCCGAAACCAACGGTCCATCCCTGTCACGGCGACCACGGCTGTACGCGCCTGCAAACACATCCATATCGCCATCGCTGTCGATGTCGGCAAGACGAACGCTGACCAACTGATCAGGCACGGCATTGCCGATCGCGGAGAACAGCCAATGGTCAGATTTGTTCTCAGGTTGACGCAACAGCACGATCCAGCCGGGCCAGGCGGTTGAGATGATATCAAGCCTGCCATCCGCATTCAGATCCGCATATTCCATATTGAAACCGGTGATGGCCAGATCTGCCGGCGCCCCCGACACATTGATTGGATGTTCGTCAAATTCCAGCCCACCCAGGTTTTCAAACCAGAGAATTCTACGTTCTGCACGGGAACCTGCAACGATATCCAAATCTCCGTCACCATCGAGATCAACGGGTTCTGAATTGATGGGAATCCTGACTTTACCGAGTACTTTTTCCCGCCAGTCACGGCCCTTTAGGGGATCGTCAGGAGCCAGAAAGAGTGAGATGCTATCAAGGGGCGCCTGCGCAATCGCCGGATTCTGGCCGCCTTTGTTGGCGGCAGCGATTTCCGGTTTTCCGTCACCATCGAAATCTGCAAGAAACGCACGAATGAAGGAGCCGCGATTCTTACTCACATCGAGAATGACCCGTCGCCAGGGCGTTTCACGATTCGCGGACGCGGGATTCTGGAAATAGATCAGATGGGCAAGTTCGCAGGCGACAACCACATCGACAAATCCATCGCCGTTCACATCAGCGAGGGCGACATCTTCAGCGGCCGCCGCCTCGTCTCCGGTTGCCAGGGTGGTCAGTTGCCAAATGTCAGGATCTGCACTGCCCCAGGCAATTCGAACGTGACCGATGGGTTTACCGTCGTAGACTGTATCCGACTCATGTACGGAAACGATGTCTTCATACCCGTCCTTGTCCAGATCCGCCATGGACAATCCGTCGCTGCCACTCAGATCAGGCACACCCATACTCGGATCATCGATGATGTGTTCCTGCCATGAAATGTACTGGCCATTCTTTGCCTTGACACTAGTCGGTCGTGCTGCAATGGCGCCATCACACTGGCCGCACATCGAGCCATTTGGTGACGCCGCCATCAATCGTCGCCAGAATTCCCGATTGAAATCTCTGCCCGGGTTATTGCCGATCCGCGCGACGACCAATTCCACACTGGGCACTACATAGAGTTTTCTGCCCAACGCACCCTGAGCGGCGAACATATCGCCGGGGGCGCTCGGAACAAGGCCTTGTTGGTCACTCGCTCCCGCCGGTTGGCCGTTTAGCCACCATAGATAACCGTAGGAAGGATTTAGAGACTGAGACGGCTGGATCATCTCAGCCATATAGCCGGCATGCGTCAGCATCTGTCCATTCCATGCGCCCCCAGCCAACATGAGTAGGCCGAAGCGGGCGAGATCCCTGGCACTGGTTTGGAATCCGATACGATTGGCATCCATTTCTGGCCCAACCCAGGCGCGCTCGCCCCAGCGGCTATCGTTCATGCCGATCTTGCCGGTAAGCCAGTCCGTCGTTAGCTCAGTAACGACACGCTGGCTCACCTTTTCGAGGACAGCAACCAGGCGGCTGTAGACCCTTGTGTTGTATTGCCAGCTGGTACCCGGGGCGGATTGAAAAGTGTGGTCTGTGCCAAGTCCGCTGGTCATTGAAAGCAGATGCCGCACAGTTATCAGCTGTTCCTGCTCTGCTTCAGCTTTTGACCAACCAGGGCCAAGATAGCTTGAAACCGATCCATTCAGGGCAATCATATCTTCGGCAACTGCCACTCCCACCAGAAACGACACGATGCTTTTCTGCATGGATGCGACATCCTCGATGACGTGGCCCGCAGCATCAACACCGGTGACCAACCGGCGATAGCGAGGGCCATTCACAGGCCAATGGCCTTCGGCGAGTATCCTGCCCCGGTGCAATATCACGACACTGCTGGAATCTCTCTCCTTTGCATAGGACAAGGCGGTAGCCAGCAACGCCTCGTCCCAACCGACGCTGGCTGGTGCGACTCGCTGCCAGCTGTCATCGGGGAAGTAGACATCGTCTTTTTCCGCCCCATGGGCCAGTACCATAGACGAGCACACGATTAGAAGAATCAAGCCTTTCATCAGTTTCTCCCAGAGAATCAGGTCGAACCGCTAATACGAATCTATCAGATTATCGCGTAAAGATCTGGCGATAGAATCGTACCCGGAAACCGAGTCATCCGGGGATTTATGCAAGAACATACTTGACAAAAGAGAGAGTGGATACGCAAGATGCACTCCTATCTGTCAGTAACCATGACCTGGAGAGGAAAGTAGATGAAATATGACATACTGATTCGCGGCGGATCCATTGTGGACGGCAGCGGCAGCGAACCGGTCGCCGGCGACGTGGCGATCAAAGACGGTCTCATCGCAGCCGTTGGCGAAGTGGAAGGTGAAGCCAGCCGAGAAATCGATGCAACCGGACAGATGGTAACCCCCGGATTTATCGATATCCACACGCACCTTGATGCTCAGATGGGTTGGGACCCTGATATGACGCCCGTCAGTTGGCACGGTATAACCACTGCTCTTATAGGCAATTGCGGTATGACGTTTGCGCCATGCAGACCGGAGCACCGTGAACTGATGGCCGGCATGATGGAGACCGTCGAGGATATTCCCAAAGAGGCAATTCTGGGCGGACTTGCGTGGGATTGGGAGCACTATGGTGAGTATCTCGACTCAATTGAACGCCTTGGTACGGCCGTTAACGTGGCCGGATTAGTGGGCCACGCCGCAATACGATATTACGTCATGGGTGATCGGTCTTTTGCAGAAGCGGCGACAGACGATGAAAAACAGCAGATGGCCGAAATCGTGAGTAAGGCGCTGGACAGAGGCGCTTTCGGATTCTCAACGAATCGATATGAACCGCATAAGGCACCGGATGGCCGATCGATTCCCGGCACCTATGCCGAAGTGACCGAACTGGAGAAAATCGCCAGTGTTGTTGGTCCGAAGAATGGCTTGATGCAGCTCGTCGGGGCTGGCTTCGACGTCATCGAGAAAGTAGCGGACACCTCCAGCAACAGGATCCTGTTTAGCTATGGTACGAGTCCTGAAGAGGGTGCCGGGCAACGTTCGGCTGCAGCGCTGGATGAATTATGCAAAGGGCGCGACATTACTGCAATCTCCCACGTCCGAGGATCAGGATTCATGTTCGGTCTGCAGTCTCGAATGCCGGTTCAAGGCGATACCTGGGAAGAAGTCAGGCAGCTCGATCTGGCAGGACGTCTGGCGGCAATCAACGACGCTGAAACGGCGCAGAAGCTGGTAGACGAAGCAAAACTGCCCAAGGCCAGTCAGCTCCCTTGGGGAAATGTGTTCTATCTGGGATCGGATGAGATCCCGAATTATGCCGATGAACAAAGCCTGAAAGCACAGGCTGAAGCCGCCCACGAGCATTGGTCGGAAACGTTCCTGCGTTTGTCTCGTGAGAGCAACGGTAAAGGTCTGTTCAACTTCCGCATGTTTTCATCAAGCTTGAAAGAGCAGGCAGGTCTCTTCAAGAGCGAGAACATCTTCCCTGGACTGGGTGATGCAGGGGCACACGTGTCTCAGATTATGGATGCAGGCTGGTCCAGTTTCATGCTCTCTCACTGGCAGCGTGAGACGGGCTACTACAGCATGGGTCAGGTAATCCAGAAGATGACGTCCGGGCCTGCCAGAGTGGTTGGTCTCACGGATCGTGGGCTGCTCAAAGAAGGAATGCGAGCCGACGTCAACGTCTTCGACGCAGACAAGGTCGCTGAACTGCAGCCCGAACTGGTCAACGACTTTCCAGGTGGCGCCCCGCGTTACATTCAGAAATCAACTGGATTCAAGGCAACCATCGTGAACGGTCAAGTGAGCCTGTTAGATGGCAAGCTTACCGGTACGCGGGCAGGACAGGTACTGCGCCACTGCGCAGCATAGTAGTTCCGGATAAACGGATGAATCTCGAATCTACCGAGCCCCAAGGCATGACGAGATTCACACCGTTTACCTCGGTCACCTGACCTTCGTGACCTCCTGGGATTCATGCAAAGAAATGGAGCACTCCTTCTCCATCAACGCCTTCCTACTTTCATTGTAGACTTGCGTATATACTCGACATATTCGTGCAGTCCGGAAGTGACGGAGGTAAAGGATGATTAGCTCGCGGTGCTTGATTGCCATCTGCGGCGCCCTCTTGATGGTCCACTCCAATGCAGAGGATGTTGCCGATGCGGTTGATGCGCCACGCGTGACCCGGGACCGGAACGAAGTGATCGATGAGATTGTGACTGAGGGAGTGCGCCCGAACATCCGCATCGATCCTGTCCAGATGGGGCGAATTCGCAACGACAATGGTCGTGGCGCTCGACTCTATCGACAGCGACGGTATGCGGAAGCATTCCCCTATCTGCTGGCAGCGGCGGAAAGGGGATTTAAGCTTGCGCAGGCACGAGTTTCCTATCTTTACCAACTGGGACTGGGCGTGGAGCGCGACAGCGACGCAGCTGTCGGTTGGTTGGGTGTTGCCGCATCCCGGATTACCAGCCCGGAAATCAGGACATACTACAAGAACTTCATCAATCATATCCCCCGGGAGCGTATGCCGGAAGTCAACGCGATCGTGCAAGATTACACGGCCAGATATGGGAGTAATGCGGTCGGTCTTTTCTGTTCAAATACTCGCTGGGCGGGGACTCACATTTCGCGACTGAAATGCGACTTCAAGGATGAGTACAACTTTCGAGATGTACTCGACGATGAATCCATCACAGCTGGGGTTGCAACGACTGGCGGAACCAATGGGGAAGAGTGACTTGCACTGCCACTGTACTCATTCCTCTGCGGCACCAGCGGCGCCACAGGATCGAATCGTCAGGCACCAACGAAATTCGGTCTTCTCTTCTCCATGAAGGCCTTTCTACCCTCCTTGTAATCTTCGCTGTCGAAGCACGCGTCCACCATCTGTCGGATCGTTTTGAGATCGCGCCGATCCGGGTCTTTCATCGCTTCGTTTACGGCAGCCTTGGCAGACTTGACCGTCAATGGTGCGTTGGCAGCAATCATGGCGGCATAGTCCCTGACGGTTTGTTCCAGTTCCTCCCTGGTAACGACAGAATTGATCAACCCAATCCTGAGTGCCTCCTCGGCATCGAGGAAACGCGCTGTAAAAAGAATGTCCTTAGCACTGCTGGGACCGACCAGATCGGCCAGCGTCTTTAGCCCTTCATAGCCATAACCGAGCCCCAACTTCGCTGCCGGGATACCAAACTTCGAGTCATCGGTGGCAATGCGAATGTCGGCGCCGAGGGCCGTTGCCAACCCCCCACCGATGCAGTAGCCCTGGATCATCGCCAGCAGCGGTTTGTCCAGTCGTGCCAGCCAACGATGAGCATCTGCCGATACCCTGCCGTAGTCATCCCTCTGTTCGGCATTGCCTCTCTTCTTGTCGAATTCGGATATGTCTGCACCGGACACGAATGCTTTCTCTCCCGCCCCTTTCAGCACAACGACTCTGACAGCATCATCGTTCTGGAAACTCTCCAGGATCACGCCTAATCCCTGCCACATCTCCAGCGAAACCGCATTGTGTCGCGCAGGGTTGTTAAAGGTCACCCAGCCGATACCATCGTCCACTTCTGCAATCATCTTGTCTGTATTCAGCTGCATGCCTCGCTCCCCTTAGTGCAGTTAGATGGCGCCACGTTCTCTCAGATCGCGCAGCTCGTCATCAGCATAGCCGAACTCTCTAAGTATCTCGTCGGTATGCTCCCCCAGATCGGGACCCGCCCTGTCAAATTGATCACTGTGGGGGAAAGCGGAGAGATTTATAGGTGACCGGAGCAGATTGAGATTCCCCAGTTTCGCGTGATGTGCGGGCTTGACCATTTTCAGGTGTTTGACCTGCGGATCTTCAAACGCCTGATTCATGCTGTAGATGGGGCCACACGGTACCCCGGCCTCATTGAGTTTCTCCACCAATTCAACGGTGGGGCGTTGTACGGTAACTTCATTCATCCTTGCGGTCAGCTCTTCACGGTGTTTTATCCTGTCCACATAATTAGCATAGAGTGGGTCCTCCGCCAATTCTGGCACATCGAGCGCCTGACAGAACCCCTTAAACATCTTGTCAGTACTGGCAGCCAGGTTGATCTTACCATCAGCAGCATCAAAGACCCCCATAGGGAAATTGGTTGGGTGGTTATTGCCCTCCTGCTCCGGTATTTCACCACTCATGGTGTAGCGCGCCCCCTGGAAATCCAGTTTGTTCAGCATGGCCTCCAGCAGGGAGGTATGTACCCACTGGCCTTCACCTGTATGTTCGCGGTGCAGCAGCGCCAGCAAGATGCCCTGCCCCAGGAACATGCCGGCCGACGTGTCACTGATGGCGATGCCAACCCGCATCGGACCGCGTCCGGGTTCCCCGGTAATCGACATCAGGCCACTGGTGCCCTGGGTAATCTGATCAACACCGGGACGTTTGCTGTAGGGTCCATCCTGACCAAACCCGGAAATGCTGCCATAGATAATGGCCGGATTGACCTTCTTCACCGATTCATAGTCGACACCCAATCGATACTTCACCTCCATGCGGAAGTTTTCCACGATCACATCAGCTTTTTTGGCCAATGCCATAAACACAGCCTTGCCATCTTCACTCTTCAGATTGATGGTCAGGCCGCGTTTGTTACGATGCAGATTTTGTGAATCCGGACCATAGCGTCGGCCGGTCACATTATCCCCTTTGCTACCTAGTCTGGGTGGTGGTTCTATGCGGATGACTGTGGCGCCCCAATCTGCCAGCAATCTTACGGCGCTGGGCCCGGCTCGGGCTAATGTCAGATCAAGTACCGTGTATCGCGCCAGTGGCAATTCTCTATTCGTCATGATCTGTTCCTTTTTCGTTCAGCAGTGATGGGACCACATCATGGAAGGCCAACATATCAGTGTACTGCCCCACAATTACGTGGCCTTATTCGCTGGCCTATTTTGTCCCTGGACTTCGACTGGGCGTCCCCGTTGTTCGGCCTTATCGGGGCGCCCGGCGAGGGTGCCCAACCCACGGCGTCCTCGCGCCTTGCCAGGAACAAAATATGCCGACCGAATAATGACCACTTAATTGCGGGACAGTACACTAGTTCTGTAACGCCTTACGAAGTTCCAGCGCGATCTCACTCAACTTTTCTTTGATAACGCTGGTGTTCTTTGGGCCCATGCGGATAAGTTGTTTTTGTGCTGGGCTCAATCGTTCCACCCTGGGATTGGCAAATTTGTACATGACACTTGGTCGGACCAGCTTGATGGGTTGAGCGAGGTCCGGAGTTTCTAACAAGCGGCCAATGCCGATAAAGATCATGTCTTCGAATCTTCTGTTCGGGTAACCCAGGTCCTTAAATGCTTGCTCAAAGAGCGGCCTTACCAGGCTGTAGAACTCGACGGCTCTGCGCGTGTCCAGAGAGATGAATATCTCGGTTACCAGGTCGTACCTTGAGTAGCTCTTTTCGTCCAGGTAGTGGGTCTCTCCGTCGTCCCCCTTCACGGTGAATTTGCCTCTTGGAGTCAGGAATGCGACATGTTGTCGGGGAACGGTGCCTCTCGCCACGTTGTCTACCAGCACCACAAACTTCCTGATCAGTTCATCTATTGCCAACCAATCGGCGATGCCGCCGTGTCCGCTAAGGCTGGCAACGCCATCTCGAATCAGTTAGTCGCTGTCAACCATCGCCGGCAGTACAAACAAGGGCTGCTGCTCCTCCTCCTCGACGATGACCGGTTCTGGTTCTGGTTCTGGTTCCAGGACCGGCTCCTGGATCGGTCGCGACACAAGTTCCGGCTCCGGCTCTTGTACAGGTTCCGGTTCCGGCGCCTGCACCTCGGGTTCCGGCTCTGGCTCTACAACCGGCGTCGGCACCGGGACCGGTGCAGGTTGCTGAACCACCTCGGCTTCGTCGAATAGAAACATATAGCTGAAAACTGCAACGATCAGAAGGCCGACCACTCCAAGTGCTATAAATATGGATTTATTCTCAACCATGCGACCACCCTACGCTATTGTGCCAAATCCCAATGGAATCCTATTTTCAAGTGATTAGTCAAATAGAACAACTGCTTTCACGATTCCCCGATGCCGGTATGCGAGCAGATCGGTACTTTAACCGCTCCCAAACGTCTCTGCCAAGCTGGCTTGCAGGGGTGGCCGAAGAATACCTCGGTCCGTAATCAGACCGGTGACCAACCCCGCCGGCGTCATGTCAAATGCGGGATTGAATACCGCTACCTCCTCCGGTGCCGTCGGCACCCCGGCCATCTGCCGAATCTCCTGCCCGTCTCTCTCCTCAATGGTGACTTCAGTACCGGAAGCAATCTTCATATCCACGGTTGAAGACGGGCAAGCTACATAAAACGGGATTGAATAATGGTTAGCTAGAATGGCTAGATTCAGGGTGCCGATCTTATTGATCACATCGCCATTGGCTGTCACCCGGTCGGTACCCACCAGGACCATATCTACCCGTCCCCGTGAAAACAGATGTGCCGCCATATTGTCGCAAATAAGGGTCACCGGGATGCCGGCTTGCTGTAGTTCCCAACTGGTAAGCCGCGCGCCCTGCAGCAATGGTCGGGTCTCATCCGCGTAGACGTGCACACCGGTCCCTTCCCGGCTGGCCAGGTAAATGGGGGCAAGGGCCGTCCCCAATTCAGACACGGCCAGCGAGCCGGCATTGCAGTGGGTCAGAATGTTCATGTTCTCCTTGATCAGAGGTCTGCCCAACTCCCCTATCCGGCGGCAGATCTCTCGATCTTCCTGATGTATTTTTTTGGCCTCTTCGAGCAGCACGGCCCAAGACTCGCGATCGGTCAGCTCTCTGCAATCGCTTAGCTTGTCACGCATGCGCTGTAGCGCCCAGAACAGATTGACGGCAGTGGGCCTGGCAGTCGACAGATAATCGGTCCGGGTTCGGATTTCAGCGCTGAAGTCCGCCACGTTGGATAGATCCATCCCCACCAACACACCATAGGCTGCTGCAATACCGATGGCAGGGGCACCTCTGACCTTTAGCTCCTTGATCGATCGCCACACCTGTTCAACACTGACCTGTTCCTCGATCACGATCTCACCGGGTAAGCGCGTCTGATCCAGCAGCAGTAACCGATCTTCCTCCCAACTGACACTGAGGGGTATCTCATGTCCGACCATTGCGGGTACTCCAGAAAGCCAAGCGGGCCATTATACCCTTGTCGCTAACACAGTGACCGGATCAGCCGGGTCGGTCGCCCGCTGACAACCGACTGAGACCTGCGTGAGCCGGGCTTGCATGACGCTCGCCTCCTGTAGACAATGGGCGAACCATCAAATCAGGCGAGTAATCCCCATGGCAGAACTGGTATTGAGAGAAGACAGGGACGGCATCGCAATTCTGACCCTCAACCGCCCTGAGAGTCTCAATGCGTTGAGTCCGAATCTATTTAAAGAACTCCGAGAGCACATCGACACCATTGGTGACCACGTCGATGTGATCGGCTGTGTCATCTTGAGAGGCGAAGGACGCTCCTTTTCTGCCGGCAACGACCTGAATGCCATCAAAGCCGGGGAGAGGGCCCCGTCAGCCCACTTTCAAGCAGACACCCTGGCAGCCATCGAACGGCTGCCGCAACCGGTCATCGCTGCGGTTCAGGGACACTGTTACACAGGGTCTCTGGAACTGGTGCTGGCCTGCGACCTGCTGGTGGCATCGGAATCGGCCAAATTCGCCGATACCCACGGCAAGTGGTCCATGACGCCGACCTGGGGGATGAGCCAGCGGCTGCCCAGACGCATTGGACTGGTTAGAGCAAAGGAGATGATGTTTACCGGCAGAGTCGTGCGCGGCCAGGAGAGTGTGGCGTTGGGCCTCGCGAATCGCTGTGTACCCGATGAGGAGCTGATGGAGCGGACTCTGGAACTCGCCGGGGAGATCGTGCAGAACTCCTGGCATACCCTCAGGGGAGACAAAGCCCTGATTCTCGGTGGACAGCAACAGCACCTGGATGATGGCCTGCAGTATGAGCGCGACAACAGTCCCGGTGCCGGACCCGATATGGCCGAACGACTCGCTCAGTTCGGCAGCAAGGGCTAGTACTCTAACCGGTATTGATGGGTACTGGTCCTACTCCCCCTTGAAATCCGGGGTTCTGCGCTCGTCCATTGCCCGAATCCCCTCGCTGTAATCATCGGTCATACGCAGCCGGGTCTGTTCCGCCAATTCATGATCGGTGGCGAGGGCAACGCGATCCGCCAACCCCACTCTGACGGTCGCCCGCGTGGACTGAACCGCGAGCGGCGCCGATGTCGCGATCTCCCGCGCCAATTCCACCGCTGCGGATCTCACTTCCGCGAGCGGAACCAGCGTATCCGCCAAACCCATCTGCAGAGCCTCTGCTCCCTTTATGCGACGCCCGGTAAAGAACATCAGGTTGGCGTTCTGCTTGCCGATCAGTTCCGGCAGGGTCACGGTAAGGCCGAAGCCGGGATGAAAACCGAGACGCGTGAAGTTGGCGCTGAAACGGGATTCCTCACAGGCCACTCTGAAATCCGCCATCACGGCCAGCCCCAGGCCCCCGCCAACGGCTGCTCCCTGTACCGCCGCCACGATCGGTTTTGCCGTTCTGAATAGCCTGACGCCGTGCCGATAGAGCGCGCCCGGATCACTTCTCGGCGTACCGGCAGCCGCGGGAGCCGTAAAATTGGCACCGGCACAGAAGTGTTTGCCCGCCGATCCCAACACGATGCTGCGACAGTTGTCATCCCCGTCCAGATCTTCGAAGGCCTGGGAGATGGATCGTATCAGGACCTCATCAAAGAAGTTGTTGGGTGCACGTTGTATCTCCACAACCGCGACCATTTCCTGCAGTTCGACGGTGATGTCAGTATAGTCACCATAGCTAGCCATATCAGACTCCAATATTATTTATATTCAATACGTTAGAGTAGTTTATTAATCTAGTTTAGAGATTCATCAATCGATAAAACACTCGCTCAATCCCATCTCCCCCAACCAGTCCGCGACCTTGGCGGCGTCTGCCGGTTCAATCTGATGGCGGATGCGGTCCATCACCATGCGACGGGATCGTTCCGGATAGGGACGGGTCAGGTAACTCACCTCCTCGTCGTAGATCTCCGCTATAAACGCCTTGGCACGATCGGCCAAGGCATCCGCATTTGCTAAGACATAGGGTTTATAGGTCAGACTGGATTCCCGCAACACGAAACGGGCAAATCCCGTTGCCGCGGGAAAGGGCGCCAGTTCGCCCTTACCATCCCACCGGTCCGCTTCGCTTTCGCACCAGGCAACGGTCTTGGGGTAGTTAACCATCAGTTTTTTGGGATCCGGATCGTGGTTGGTGTGTGCGCGCAGACCACCCAAAACAATGCAGTCAACTGCACAGGGTCTCGTTCCCAGCAGATACTGCGATTCTCCCAACTGGGTTTCAACTGCGTCGAGAATACGTACATACTCCTCCTCAGCCGCCTCCTCCTGCCGATCCGAGTAAACCCCGGTAGCGCGGCAGGCGCGCCCACCCCAATCAGCGATGTTGGCGGCAAGGCCCGCTACGGTCTTATCGTCCAGATCGGGATTACCCTCGCGCACCATCTTCTGGGAGCAGAATCTCGCGCTCTCTTCATAGTGCCAGCGATAATGCACCATGGTCCGAGCGATCCACTCATCGAAATACTCCTCCACCACGTGGACGAGAACGCCTTCCAGTCCTGGCGGAAACATGTGTCGTTCGGGAAAGCGGTGATCCAGCATATTGAGGAGCGGAGTGGTATCGGCAACCATCCAGTTTTCCGGGGTAAGCAGTACCGGTACCTGGTGAGTCCCGGAGCGGGACTCCACTGCCTCCCTTTCTGCAGCAGATTTGTGCTGGAACTGATGCGGTGCGGCATAGAATTTCATCGCCGCCAACAGCTTCTGAGTGAAGTAACTCAAGCTGCTACCATAGACGGTGTAAAGGCCGGCTTCGCTCTGTTTGTCCTCAGCCATGTTGTCCTCCTCGAGACCGGTAATGTTCGGCAGAGACAGCCTGCAGTTCACTGGCTTTTTCTTCCGGCGATGTATCGTTTAGAAAACAGCCACCGCCCACCTCTGCACCACCGAGATACTTCAGGAGTCCCGGACGTCGAAGCGGAGGATGAATCTGAATGTGAAAGTGGTAGAAGGGATAATCCCGCCCGTCACAGGGAGCCTGGTGCAACAGCATCACATAGGGGAACGAAATCTGCCACAGATTATCGAAGCGGGCCAGGGTTTCCTGCAACACCCCGGCGAGATCCAGCAGGTCCTCTTCTGACAACTCCGACAGGAACTGATAGCTGCGTTTCGGTGCGATATAGGTCTCGTATGCATAGCGGGCAAAATAAGGAATAAATGAAATGGCTCTGTCGCTTTCCGCCACAATGCGGCGGCCATCCTGCTGTTCCGCCTTGACAAGGTCCGGGAACAGCCCACGGCCATGTTCAGCCAGGTAGTTCTGGCAGGTTTTCACCTCAACATCGATTTGTTTGAAGACGAAATTGGTTGCATAGATCTGACAGTGGGGATGGGGATTGGATACCCCGACGACCTCCCCCTTATTCTCGAATATCAGCACGTAATCCACGCCGTCCAGAGCGGACAATTCCCTCTGCTGCTGCTGCCATTCCTTCAGCAGGATAACGATTTCATCGAGGCTCAGCTCAGCGAGCGTGGTGTTGTGGCTGGGGCTGTAACAGACAACTCGCGCCACACCGGTTGCCGGTCTGTTCTGGTATGGCGGAGCGGGTTCATCCAGTTGCAGCGGCGCCTCAAGACTGAAACTGGGGTGGTCGTTGTCAAAGACAAACACTGATTCGTAGTGTCGATTGGTTGCACCCGATACGCGCTCATTGCCGGGACACAGATAGCAGTCATCGACATAGGATGGTATAACGGCCTCGTCTACCTGGCTGGAGCCGCCGCGCCAGGGTCTTTCGTCCCGGTGGCTGGCGATCAGAACCCACTCTTCCCGCAGAGGATGCCAGCGCTGTTCCCAGGTCATCTGTTTGCCACTTCCTTTCAAGTTCGCCAGTGCAGACCGCAGTTTAAACCAAAGTCACCTGCCGGGTCATACGGCGACCATCTACTCAACGAATCGCGCCCTGCCGTCGCATCCGCGACGTCTCCCCGGCGGTGAAACCCAGCCCGTGCAGACAGTCATCCGTGTCTCTGCCGAGAGGGGGTGAGCCCTGCAGTTGGCCGAGAGGAAACAGACCGAACTGGGCATGGGGCGCGACCTGAGTCTGCTGGCCGGCGGTTTCATGGTCAACGGTAATCACATAGTCGTTATCAACGATCTGAGGCGTAGTAGACAGGTCCTCCGGAAACAGCACAGGTCCGGCCGGCACACCCTCACGCTCGAAGATCGCCATCCACTCCGCCGTGGTCTTGTGGCGAAATTTCGCAACCACTATCTTGGCTTGCTCGATACAGTAGGCCACAAATTCGGGATTCTCGGGATCGTAATTGGGATCGTCGCGGTGCAGATAATCACTGTCCAGCGCTTTTCTGGCTTTGTCCCGCAACGGTCTGGACAGGGCTCCCATAAAGACAGCACCATCCTTGGTCTGATAGGGTCGATAGAATACATTCCCGAACAAGACGTTTGCAGCTGTGCCCAGGTACTCTCGGAAAGGCGCGTTGCGTTGCCGCAATGCTCTGATCTGCTCCTGCCTTGGCGACCGCACGGGCTCGTCCGCCACAGGATTGTCCGATATACGCCCGCCCTGCAACGCCAGCAGGTTCTTGAGTTGCGATGTTTCGATCAGTTGGCCTTGACCGCTTCTAGACCGATGCAAAAGTCCGGTGGATACTGCCATGGCTACCAGAAAGCCAGTGCTGCGCTCCGCCATCCTGAGCGAGACGATCATCCTCGGTGTACCGTTGTCTCTTCTTTTGCCTTCCGATGCCAACATGCCGGAAAACGCCTGCATGACGAGATCGTTAGCAGGCCTTCCCGCCCACTCGCCTTGCGAACCGAAATAGTCGATGGCAACGTATACAACATTCTCGTTAAGGCTATGAACCGACTCATAATCCAAGTTGTAGAGGGTCGTTTGATCTCTCTGCAGTCCCATAATGATTACGTCTGCTGATGCCACGAGCTTATTCATCAGCGCGGACGGATCACTGGCGGCAAGGTCTACACAGATTGACTTTTTGCCGCGATTCAACGATTGAAACAGCTTGGATTCGTTGTCTTGGTAACTGTCAACCGACCTGAGAGGGTCGCCGCCAATCGGTTCAACCTTGATGACTTCTGCTCCGCGATCGGCACAGATCTGACCGGCAAAAGAGCCGGCCATGTCGTTGCATAATTCCAAAATCCGGATTCCTGTGTAGATTCCCGCCATCCGGTCGATCTCCCCTTCTAGATGATCCCTTTTTCGGCAAATGCTCGAATTTCATCGTCGCTGAAACCCAGGCTGCCAAGTACCTGCCCCGTGTCTCTGCCCAACGGCGGTGATGCAGGTGGTGATTCCAGGCTGCTCACGGAAAATCGCAGATGGGCCTCAAGCTGCCTCTGCGTCCCGGTCAGATCATGTTCCATTTCCACCATCCACTGGTTGTCCACCACTTGCCTGTGGCGAGACATCTCTTCCGGAAAGTGTACCGGACTGCATGGCACTCGCTTCTGCACCAATTTCTCTAACCATTCTTCCGTGGTGCGAGTCACAAACAGTGCTTCCAGTCGCGGCTCATCACCGATCATCGACTCATCCAGGTCGAGAACGTCGCATACCCATCGCCTCTGTTGATCCGATTCCGCCGCCACCACCAGCGCGCCGTTTCGGGTCAGAAACGCACGATAGAATGGATCGGTCGTCGCTTGAAAAGCCGCTTCCCGCAATTGGATCAGCTCCGGGTAAGTCGCACCCTCTTCGGCCCGTTTGATTCTGATGTCCCGCTGTGGATTTCTGAAGGCATGGTCCGCTTCGGGATGTTCCATTACAACGCTGCCTTGAAGATTAAGCGCTGTGGCTAAGAGGGAACACTGTACCATCTGACCCTGACCGGTCTGCTGCCGATGGTACAGTGCCGTTGTGGTGGCATCCGCCAAGACCATGCCGGTGGTAACATCTGCGGGCGCTGTGGACGATATGGTCATGGGGGAACCGTCATCGCTGCGGATCTTTCCTTCGCCGGCCATCAGCCCGGATACCGCCTGTACTGCGCCGTCGTAACCGGGACGCATGGCCCAGGGGCCCTTGCGCCCGAATGCTGTCAGATCGACATAGATCAAATCCGCCTTGATGGCTGAGAGGGTCTCATAGTCGATTTTGAATCTGGCAGGTACATCGGGACGATAATTGATCAACACCACGTCCATATCGGCAAGAAGCTGATGCACCACCTGCTGTGCTTCCGGTTCGCTTAGCCGCAAAGTGATGCAGCGCTTGCCACGGTTCAGAGTCTGGTAGGTCTTCGATTCCAGCGGCGCAAACTGAGCCTGCAGACGCCAGGATTCTCCCTCGGGAGGCTCTACCTTGAGTACGTCGGCACCCATGTCCGCAAGGATCTGGCCTGCGTAGGGTGCTGCAATGACCTGGGAGAATTCCAGGATTTTGATTCCAGTGAGTGGGCCTGAAGCCATCAGTATTCTCCTTGACCTTCTTATTACCCAGACAACGACTTATTCTTGCCTAATTGCTCCTTTGATGGGACGTTGCAGCGGCTTAGAACTCTTAGATGGCAGTTCGCTGAGAGATTCTCCGTGCTGCAGTAAAGCATTTCAAGAGCTCTTGGACGGCAATTCGCTGAGAAATTCTTGGTGCTGCAGCAGTGCATATTCAAGAGCTCTTGGGCGGCAGTTCGGCGAGAAATTCTTCGTACTGCAGTAGTGCATATTCATAGGCTTCCACCAGCGCGGTCCAGCTTGCCTTGATGATATCCACGTTGACGCCGACCGTACCGAAGCTTTCACCCTGGAAACTGTGCTCTAGATAGACTCGCACCTTGGCTGCAGTCTCTTCAGAGCTGTTGATCACCTTTACGTTGTAATCAGTGAGATGTAAGTCCACCAGGACCGGAAACCTTCCCACCAGTCCTTTCCGAAGAGCCCTATTGAGCGCATCGACCGGTCCGTTGCCTTCGGCGGCGCACAACTCGACATCTTCCTCTACTCTTACCTTCACCGATGCCTCAATCAGTCCGTCAGAGTCTGCATGATCCTCGTTGCTCGGACTGTAGATGCGATAATATAGCGGTTCAAAACACTTCCGGTACTTGCCGATGTGTTGTCGGACGACCAGGTCAAAGCTGCCGTCGGCATTCTCGAAGGAGTAACCGACGTGCTCCTTCTCCTGGACTTCCGTGAGAATCGACCGCACCGCCAAGGCATCTTCTATCTCAGGATAACGGTTGGACAGATTCGCCCTCAGATTGGATCCACCGGCGAGTTCACTGATCAGTATCTTGCGTGAATTGCCGACAGTATCGGGATCGATATGCTCGTAGGTGGTCGTGTTTCTCTGCACCGCGCTGACATGTACGCCACCTTTGTGGGCAAAAGCGGAACGTCCGACGAACGGTTGTCCCAGGGGACCTTCCTGACCCAGGAATTCCCAGATCTTACGGCTCAAGTTGGTCAGCTCTCTGATTTGGCCTTGTGGCAGACAGCGGTAGCCCATCTTCAGTTCAAGGTTTGCAATGATGCTGGTGAGATCGACATTCCCGCAGCGTTCGCCGATACCGTTGACCGTCCCGTGTACCTGAATCACACCCTCTTCCACGGCACGCAGGGTATTGGCAACCGCCAGACCACCGTCATTATGTACGTGGATGCCCAGGTCGACGTTGGGAATCGCCAGCCTCACCTGCTTAATCCCGTCAGCCAGTTCATGCGGCATAACCCCGCCGTTCGTATCACAGAGGATCACCCTCTCAGCGCCCGCCTGGCATGCGACGCTCAGCGATTCCAGAGCGTAATCCGGATCGCTCTTAAAGCCATCAAAAAAATGTTCAGCATCGTAGAAAACAGGTTTTCCTGTCTGTTTCGACAGATATTCGATCGATCCGGCAATCATCTCCAGATTCCTATCGTGGCTGACACGCAGCGCCTGTTCCACATGCAGGTCCCATGTTTTTCCAAATATGCAGATCACATCAGCCTTGGCTGCAATCAGCTCCTGCAGAAACAGATCGTCAGCGGGCGACACATCGCCTCGATGGGTAGAACCAAAGGCGACCACGCTCAAGTGAGTAAGTTCGATGTCACGGACGCGGGTAAAATACTCGATATCTTTCGGATTGGAACCGGGCCAGCCACCTTCAAGGTAATCGATGCCCATGTCATCCAGCAGACGCGTGATATCCAGTTTATCTTGCAGACTGAGATTCACGCCCTCGCCCTGGGTACCATCCCTTAAGGTGGTATCGTAGATTTCTATCTTCTTGCCTGCCATGTTACTTCGTTACCTTGTCCTTCACAGATGCTAACCTATGCTACGGTGTGATTCATGCGTACCCTAACTCAGCGGCAGTCTTTTCAATTTCCTGTTTGGCTTCTAACAGCGCATCCAAGGGGTCATAACTGCCGCTGAGGAATGCGTCTCTGGCACTCTCCTTCATGGTGACGTCGAAAATATTGTTGGCACAAATCAGCTTTAGGTTATCGATGTCCACAATGATCGAAGCGTTGGGATCTGCGTTGATCAGATCCGTAAGCTGCTGTCTTGCTTCTTGTTCCATGCACACGCAAGGAACTCCGAGCGTCGTGCAATTTCCAAAGAAAATCTCTGCGAACGACTCCGCAATGATTGCTGAGAAGCCAAACTTCTGGATCGCTTGGGGTGCATGCTCCCGACTGGAGCCACAACCGAAGTTCGCATCTGAAATGAGGATGTTCGCACCCTTGTGTTTGTCGCTATCCAAGACGTGCCCCTTTGAAACGTCGTTCTCATCAAAGCGTACGTCATAGAAAAGCGCTGGTCCCAGTTCATCGAATGTTACACACTTCAGAAACCGGGCGGGGATGATGCGATCCGTATCGATATCGTTTCCTTCGACATACACCCCTGTACCGCTGATGATCTTGATGTCCTGGGTGCTCATTTCTAATCTCCAACACAAATCGGCTTATAGTTCGAATACTTCTCTGGCATCTGCCACTTGACCCTCAATTGCAGCAGCAGCCACCATGATGGGACTCATCAAAATAGTCCTGCCGGTTGGTGAGCCCTGTCGACCGATGAAGTTCCGATTCGAAGTCGACGCACACACCTCGTCGCCTTTCAACTTGTCCGGATTCATGGCAAGACACATGGAACATCCTGGTTTACGCCATTCGAAGCCCGCCTCTTCAAATACCTTGTCCAAACCCAGCGCCATGGCTTCACTGTCGACTTTTTCCGAGCCCGGCACTGCCAGCGCTTTTACCGAAGCAGCGACGCTCTTCCCCTTTATCAAGTCGGCTACTTTTTGAAAATCGCTCAGTCGACCGTTGGTACAGCTACCGATAAAAGCTACATCGATGGCCATACCCTTAATCGGGGTGTTGGGATCCAGCTGCATATATTGCAGCGCATCGGTGATTAGAGCTCTGTCAAGGCCATCAGCCTGCGCCGGGTCGGGCGTCGCCTCATCGATGAAGATAGCCTGACCGGGTGTAACGCCCCAGGTCACAGTTGGTCTTATATCCTCTGCCTGCATGACGACCACATCGTCATAGCTGGCATCCGAATCGCTGGCGAAGGATCGCCATCTTGCGACGGCGGACAGCCACTCCCCGCCCGACGGTGACCGTTCCCGGCCCTGCAAGTATTCGAAGGTCGTCTCATCCGGATTGACATATCCACAGCGGGCGCCCCCTTCGATGCTCATATTGCACAGGGTCATTCGCTCTTCCATGGACATATTTTCGATCACCGCTCCACTGTATTCGTAGGCGTAACCGACACCACCGTTTACGCCCAGCGTTCGAATGACGTGCAGGATCACATCTTTGGCAGACACCCCTGCCTGCAGCTTGCCCTCGATACGAATGTTCCTCACCTTGAGCAGGTCCATGGCCAGGGTCTGGGTGGCCAGCACATCGCGCACCTGGCTGGTGCCGATGCCGATCGCAATACTGCCGAATGCACCGTGGGTAGCTGTGTGACTGTCACCACAACAGATGGTCAGGCCCGGCTGGGTCAATCCCAGTTCAGGACCCACCACGTGGACGATGCCCTGGGAGCCGGAATGGGGAGCAAAGAACTCGATGCCGTGCTCGCGGCTGCTCGTCTCCAGCACCTGCATCATCTTTTCCGCCATCGCATCGCCGAACGGTCGTGATTGATCATCGGTAGGGATGATGTGATCTACCGTGGCAAAGGTCCGCTTCGGATAGGCCACCTTTAGGTTCCTGTCCCGCAGCATTCCGAACGCCTGTGGACTGGTGACTTCATGAATCAGGTGCAGCGCCACAAATATCTGGCTCTGACCACTGGCCAGCTTGCACACCTCATGTGCCTGCCACACCTTTTGAAACAGATTCTTACCCGAGCCTGTAAATGATTCTGTGTAACTGCCAGTTTTAAACATAGTCTTGCAAACGAT